>NZ_OY728607.1:900000-1162500 GCF_963422225.1 Candidatus Trichorickettsia mobilis | reverse complement strand
TTGGCTTAAATTCCTGTAATTTTAAATTACATTTACCAATTAAAGCCATAATCGCACCCCTAGCGTAACCTAATTTCAGTGAAGAGACAGCATTAGCATTAATAAAAGTCTCTTCCATACCGACAATAATAGGTTTATGAACAAAAATTACTTCTTCAATTTTGCTGACAATCATCGCTAATCTATGTTCAATTGGCTTCGTTGCAGTAGTTTTTATTACTCCACTTGCTATATATCTCATATTTAAAGATTGCACTGTGATTACAGCCCACCCTACTCTAACTAAACCAGGATCAATACCAAGTATTATCATTAGCTCTCTTGCATAACTTATCTGGTTTATAATTTAGAATTTATTTTCGTAACATTTAATTCATCGAAAAACTTAGTTTCAGCCTGCCTAGCTTTTTCTTGGTGGATATTAATGCGATTTTGCTGAGCAATTTCAAATTTTTTTAACTCTGCAAACTGTACTGATAATTCTAACTGCAACTGCGAAATTCTATAATCTAAAGAGTAAATTTGTTCAAGCAAACGTTTTCTACTGTTTTCAACATGTTTTAAATAAGTATCTAGAATAAACGCATATTCACTACCTGTATATTTATTGGCTTCTATAACAGCTTGGTTTACAAGCTCCGTTAAAGATTGATTTAAATTACTTCTCTCAGTATCTAAATCATTAATTTTACGACGCAACCCATTGAGTTTGTCCTCGTGAAGCCTAATTAACGTTTTAAAAGTTTTAATTTTTTTTGCTACCATCGATTATAAACTCTATACTGTGTCTATTAATTATCCAAGAATTCGAGAGTGTTCAATGAACTGTATCAAATCGTCATAGCACACCTAAAGCGAAGCAATCTGGTAGAGTTCTTAAAACTGGATTGCTTCGACCATAAATGACCTCGCAATGACGGAGTGCGGCGGTTTATATCGTCTCTTTTCCTTACACTTGACGTCGTATGGTTCTTTGAACAATCTTAAGAATCTAATAATCACGTATTAACTTTATACCGAACAAAATAGACTAGTATATTAACACCTACACAGAAGCGAATTTGTGAGAGAGGTCTATTCTTTAATGCCCAATATATCCCCTAACTGCCGATAACTTTCGCTCATAGCACAGATTTCATTCGGTTTTTGACTAAGAAAAGTCTCAAGCTTATTATAATAATTAATAGCTAAATCCACATCAGGATCTGTACCTTTTTTATAAGCACCCAACCTAATCATTTCGGCCATATCATGATAAATTGACAACATTCGTTTGGCAAAATTGACCTGCTTGTTTTCTAAATCTGAATTACAGTGAGGCATCGCTCTAGACACACTTTTTAACACATCTACAGCCGGAAACCTTCCTCGTTCAGCTATGCTCCTATCCATTACTATGTGACCATCAACTGTACCACGTACTGTATCACTAACCGGCTCATTCTGATCATCACCTTCAACTAGTACAGCAAATAAACCAGTGATATTTACACCATTAACCCCGGGACCCGCTCTTTCTAATAATTTAGGTAACTCACTAAATACCGATGGTGTATACCCTTTAGTGGTTGGCGGTTCTCCGATAGCTAAGCCTATTTCGCGCTGAGCCATGGCAAATCTCGTAATTGAATCAATAATACATAAAACCTCGAGGCCTTGATCACGGAAATATTCAGCAATAGCCATCGTCGTATAGGCTGCTCGTTTACGTAGTAGCGCCGACTCATCACCAGTAGCAACAACTATCACCGCCTGCTTTAATCCATCTGCCCCTAAATATTCTTCTATAAATTCCTTTACCTCTCTACTACGCTCTCCTACTAACCCAATCACCTTGACATCTGTCGCTGCATATTTTGTAAGCATCGAAATTAATACAGATTTACCAACACCGCTACCAGCAAATATTCCCATTCTTTGGCCATAACAACAACTGGCAAACGTATCTATTACTTTGACTCCAAGGTCAATTTTAGCTCCAATCCGACCACGTTTTTGTGAAGCCGGTGGCTGAGCCTTCAACTGGTAAGTTGATCCACCAACTTTTAATGGACCAAGATCATCTATAGGCTCGCCAAAAGCATTAACTATCCGCCCAAGCCATGATATATCCGGAGTTACAACGTTATCATGTCGATATACTTCAACTAAAGCACCAGGACCCATACCCTCAGTATCATTAAATGACATTAATAATACTGTATCATTATTAAAACCCACTACTTCACAAAGAATTTCTTGTGTTTTCTGAATGCCACGTATTTTACATCTTGAACCAATCGCCACGAAATCATTAA
Organism: Candidatus Trichorickettsia mobilis; assembly: GCF_963422225.1. Classification (NCBI taxonomy): domain Bacteria; kingdom Pseudomonadati; phylum Pseudomonadota; class Alphaproteobacteria; order Rickettsiales; family Rickettsiaceae; genus Candidatus Trichorickettsia; species Candidatus Trichorickettsia mobilis. The sequence goes on along the minus strand of NZ_OY728607.1, from coordinate 1,160,203 downwards.
TGCCATTACATTCAATCAGAATACCTTTAATCGATATAACTTTACCATAAATTTTCAATGAGTTAATATCTTCAATTTGCTGCCGTAGACACTCAAAACCAGAGATAATATCCATAATATGTCATTCCTTAAGGAGAAGATTTAATAGCGCTCTTTTACATCAAATGAGAGAAGTCTAATGTTCATTTCATAAATTTCTTTTACTAGAAGCCGGTGAAAAGAAGTTACCTTGCATGCCATCTACTTTTATATCAATCAAAAATTTAGCAATTTCACCATTTTCAACAAATTCAGCAACAGTTTTTATACCTAGCTCTTCAGAAATTCTAACTAAAGTCTCAACAAAATATTGACTATGTCGATCATTAATTACGTTACGTATATAACTACCATCAATCTTAATAATATCGATTGGCAAATTTTGGAGTTGCTTGAATGAAGTAAAGCCAGAACCAAAATCATCTAAAGCAAACCTGCAACCGAACTTATGCAATCTATCAATAAACATCTTGGTGTTTTCATAATCTTCATTTATTGATGTTTCAGTAATCTCAATAATTAATCGCGATGCTACATCACTATGTTGTCTTAATAAACCCTCTGCTATTTCAAGTAAATAACTATCTAAAATACCAATATTTGATATATTAACTGACAAACTAATCTCAGACGCATTTACCAATTCATTCACTGCCATTCTGAACACAGTTTGATCAATTATATTAATTAGTCCTTTATTTTCTGCATCTTGAATCACCCCGCCTACAGATACTAAATTATTATGATCATCAGGCATTCTAAGTAGACATTCATAGTAATGTGTATGACCAGTTTTACGATCTATTATTGGTTGATATGCAAAGACCACCGTATTATTCTCCAGAGCCTTCCTTAGCTTATTTAGCCTCTTATTAGAGGTTCTAATAATTTCTAAATTATGTAATCGGCTGTTATAAGATTTATAATAACAACCACGATCCTTATCATGAGCCAATAATCCGGCCAAAAGAGCATATATCTCATCAGCATTATTACTAGCCCCAGGAAAATCAATGCTAGCAATTTTACAATTCATATAAGCGAATGCAATCTGTTCATTGGTATATAACTGTGATACTGTGTAAGCTTTATAGACAAATTTCTTGATTAACTCATGATCAACGTTAGGTAAGATCACTAACACCTTATTATATTCAATTTTACTATAAGCTGGTGTTGTCATCTCGTGACAAACTTGCCTTATAATTTTGTTAAGATCATCCATTATATGCCTAGCGGTAGCAAATCCACTAATAGCTTGTAACTCATCATAATTAATCAATTTAATTAATACACAATAACCAGATTGCATATCATTAATTTGTATTTGGATATCTTCTGTTGACTCTATGTTTAACATAAATTTTTAAATATACCTCTTCACAGCTAGATACGAAGTCTATACAATACCCATCAAAACAATAGACCTACTATAAAAGATGTTTTTAAAAGTTTGTAGGAAAACTAATGGTAAGCATCCGCAACATATTCTTAATATACACGAAGACATGCAAACTTTAAAGTTTGACACACCAAATTTTGTAAGTATCGCAGGTATATCTGTATTTGTTGATACATTATATAGTATACTAGCAAAAATCTAATAGTAAGTAATCAAATATGCAACGCAGCGAACGGATAAAGCAAAAATTAGCTGCGCTAAAACCTCATTATCTCGAAATTATTGATCAAACATCTTTACATGTTGGACATGCCGAACATGCTGACGGCTCTGCTGAAACTCATTTTTCCATCAAAATATCAGCTGATATACTTAAAGAAAAAACCCGCTTAGAACAACACAGCATCATTAATAAGTTATTAGATGATGAGTTTAGTAACGGACTACACGCATTATCAATCAAAATTTGCACTTAAATTCTTAGATAGACTTTCAAGGCAGGCTTTTAGCAAAAAAGCTGTAACTATGAATATATCTCGTCACTGTTGTTGATTATAGCTAGATAATTTGCTATAAACGAGTACTTAAATAATATTAAGCGGTCGTGGCGGAATGGTAGACGCGCAGCATTGAGGGTGCTGTTCTGACTCAGAGTGGAAGTTCAAATCTTCTCGACCGCACCAAGTATTTAAAATAAATATATATTTTACTTATTAAGTGAGAATGTTCACTGAACTGCGTCAAGTTAAGGAAAAAGATGCCATACAAACAGTTTGCTTGGCACCTCAACGCTGTCTGAGCTGAGGCGAAAGCCGAAAAGTACAATTCAGTAAAACAGTGACTATAACCCGGATTGCCACGACTACTATCGTGGTCTCGCAATGACCAATGACGGTTTGTATTGTCTCTTTTTCCTTGACTTAACGCATAGATTTTTGCGAACACTCTCTATTAATCACATTTTAATTGAAAACTTATCTTCTTACGCACTATACGTCGCTCAGTTAAATATGATACGTTAATGGCAGAGCGAGGCTGGTGATTTACTTATGCAAAATGCCTAGCGTCAAAAATATGTATGCACCAGAAAAAATATCGACTGATAATTATGAAGCATTCATCGAAACTTTCGAGCATATTATTCATTTAATTAATCACAACAGGTTAGAGCAAGCAACAGCTATTTTAACTACATTGCATTACTCAGAGCTTGCAGATTTTTTAGATAATGCTAATGATAAACTCCATAAAAGAATCTTACCGCTTTTAAGTGACAATATCAAACCAGAAACCATGCTATGGCTTAGTGATAGTGCAAAACATTCGGTAATCGAGGTACTGGGCATTGAAAAATCTTGTGCTCTACTTGATCAATTAGCGATAGAAGATGCTATTGAAGTTATAGAAACTATCGATGATCAAGTCAAACAACTAATTGTCGCTAATTTCAATAATGACAAACAACAACAAATTATCGAAGGATTTACTTATCCAGAAAATACTGTAGGTAGGATTGTAGAAAGAAATTTCATTTCTTTTCAAGAATATTGGACAGTTGGCCAGGCAATTGATTTTATTCGTCAAACTCATCCACAACGTGATTTTCACGCAGCAATCGTAGTAGACAACCGTTATCGTCCTGTAGGCAATATTTTACTTAGCACCTTGCTTAAATATTATAGGCGCACCATGATTAGAGAAATTATGAATAGTGAATTCAAAGTGGCCAACACTTTGACGCCACTTACTGACATTGCTTTTATATTTAAGAAGTATGCTCTAACTATTGTACCAGTGGTAAGTAAGAGCGGTAAATTAATCGGCAGCGTATCTGTAAATAACATGATTTATATTGTTGACCAACAAACAGAAAAAGAAATTATGCAACTTGGTGGGATTCATACTAGAGACACCTTTCTTACTATCTTTCACACAGCTCGGCACCGCTTTCCCTGGTTGTTCATCAATTTAATCACTGCTTTTATTACATCCATGATTATTGGACAATTTAGCGCTACCTTAAAGCAATTAATTACTCTTGCAGTAATTATGCCGATAGTGGCCTCCATGGGAGGAAACGCTGGCACTCAAGCCATGACCGTCACCGTCCGTGCCTTAGCTAACAAAGATATCAATCATACCAATATAATCAAAGTGATTTTAAAAGAAACTATGGTATGTGGATTGAATGGATTTCTTTTTGCATGTATCAGCGCCAGCGCCAGTTTAGCAATCTTTACAGATTTATATCTTAGCATCATTTTTGGTAGTGCTATATTCATCAATTTTATTATTGCTGGATTATTTGGCGCAATGATCCCAATTACCTTAGAAAAACTCGACATTGATCCCGCTACAGCCTCTGGCGTATTTCTGACAACTATTACCGATGCATCAGGATTCTTTACCTTCTTAACACTGGCTTATATCTTACTTGCGTAAATTACGCAAAAGATTCAGAAACTTTAAAAATTATTAATAATAATGTTATAATTATATTGCATAAAGTTTATATTTATTATATATTAATATAAAATAAATATAAGGTTAAATTATTATGAGTAAATCCAACACAAGCAACAATAAGTATAATGAGTATCTAGAATTTATAAATCTTCAACTAAGTTTAGGCAATTATGCACAAGCAATTGATTACTATGAGGAGTTAGCTCAGCTAATGCCAGTGTCTACTAGTAAAGATAGCATGCTTCATTTTAATATGGCTAATGCTTATGAAGCTATAAAACAATATGATAAGGCACAAGAATGTTATCTCAAAGTAATTACACTTAATACACATCTCGAACTTTCTGCTAAATCCTGTCTTTATGCCATAAATATTTGCAAATTTTCTGAGCAATATGAAAAGATCAATGAGTATCGTGATTCCATGCTTGCACTTGTACCTGAAATTGACCTTTCTCATTTTAAAGAAGATGATAATTATCTTACAAATTTGCTATATAGCCAAGGTGAGGAACTCTTTAACTCTGGTAATTTCGACAAAGCACTTAAGTTCTATCAAGCTATAGATAACGTCTATCCTAATTACCAACGAACATTTCAATATCAATTTGTTTCTTTTAATATTGCATGCACTTACTCAGAGTTAGAGCAATATTCAAATGCACTAGAATATTATAATAAGGCGTGTACACAAATAAAGAGTAAGCATATAATAACAAAGCTAGATAAAGAGAAATATGCTGATATTTGTTACCATGTAGCTCTGACTTATATTAATTTGCAAGATTACGAAACAGCAGAGAAGTATTTTAAGATTGTAACTGAGTATGATCCTAGTCATGCCGGTGCTAATTTAAGCTATGCTGAGCTCCTTATGCATTTGGGTGATTATCAATCAGCACTTGGTTTCCTATACAAAGCACGTGAGTTAGATTATGACAATCATTCTATTCATACTAATATCATTCAAAATTATTGTAAGTTACACAAAATTGACAAAGTACTTGAATGTTTAGCGGACACGATAGCAATACTTACTACTGGTATGAAGAATTATGGTCATTATAGCGATCAGCATGATGGTACGTATCAAAAACTAATATCTGATATTAGGCAACAAAGCAAGCTCCCACCAAATGATCTACAATTGCAATGTAATATGTTAGTAAAAATAAATGAGTGTTTCGATGTACTACGGCATAATTTAGGATTTAACTATCCCGGAATTATCGAATCTCAAACTGAGATTATTAACCTACTATTTAACAGTGCTCAAGAACTCTTTAATGCCAACGATTTTGCTGAAGCACTTAAACATTTTCAAATTATAGAAGAGTTTAACACCGACTATCAACGATCACCTGAGTATCAGCCTATTTCTTTTTGTATGGCATATACTTTGCAACAATTAGAGCAATATTCAGAAGCAATAGGATATTATAATAAGGCACTTGTAGATAATCAGAATATAAAAACAATGTTAGATGCTAAAAAATATGTTGATACTTGCTACAATCTAGCTCTAGCTCATAGTGGTTTACAGGATTATAGTCAAGCGATTGAGTATTTTCAGACTGCAATTCAGTATGATCAAACTAATGTTAGTGCTTATAAAAATTGTGGCTACGCTCTCTGTTTGTCAGGCCAGTATAAAAAAGCAGCGCTATTTTTTGAACAAGCAATAAAATTAGCGCCTGACAATATTGAACTTTACTTTGATAAAGCCGTAGCACTTGTTAAATCAGGTGGATCAGAAGACATAGCACTAGCTACTGCATGCTACCAGCAAGTACTAACATTACTACCTGATGATGCTTATGAAGCCCATGAGGCTCAAGGCAACATATTACATCTTAGAATTGCACAGCTTGAGCAACAACAAAGCGAAGCCCAACAAAATTTACAACTAAAGCATGATCTATTAGCACAAAAGGTTGAGTATTTAAATAAAATACTTGCACTTAAAGCCGATGACCTAGAAATCATGCGCATAAGAGATAATGATCTATTAGAGATAGTACAAATAGAGCAAATGATTGTTCAATACAATGCTGATACTGATATGGCCGTAATTGGAGAAGCTAACCAATATTAATCATCATGACTATAAAACTTGCGATTCTCATATATAGCGTCGCTCGGTTGAATTATGATACGTTAATTTTTTGCTTCGGCTAATGTTGCGCAGTGATTAACCACAGTTGCCAATTAAAATATTTTATTAAACACTACAGGGATCGGTTCCATTCCAGCCGTCATTGCGAGATCACGTTAGTGATCTCGGCAATCCAGTTAAATATGTTTTCATTTTTCTGGATTGCTTCGACTTCGTCGCAAAGCTCCCTCACAATGACGTAAAAACAGGAGTTTTTAGCAGTTTTAATTGGCAACTGCCGTTAAATAGATACATTTCTATACTACATAATGGCTTACTAACGCCAGTTTAGGAATAGTGGAGCATTAGGAGATAAAACCCCTCTTTGGAAAGATGTTATCGTCGCATATGATTTATCAAAAGAGCACATCCAGGAACAGAATTATAAAACGGAACTAGCACTTAGAAAATTGAAACGATCTATGTGAATCTCACCCATTATTTCTATGTTAACCTTTTTGTCTTGTACTAAGTACTAGACCTCTTCGGAAACTTTACTAACGTTATTTTATTCTCTCACAACTATTTATTCGGTACTTTAAAAACACAGTATTTCCTGATCAATCCTGGCAAAAAGTGGCATGGGGCGTATTGCTTATTTCGCAACACCAAATCTCAAAATAATTAACAATCTTATTGCATTTTATTAACAATCTGTTAATATTAATTATTAATTGTTAATTATTAAGAGTTACTTATGAAAACTATCAGGACTTACGCAAATCGCACGACAGGGCTCTTTAATTCCTGGATTAAATAGTTCCTTAATAACCCGCTCTTTAGCTGATATACGGTGCTAGAAGCAGCATTTGCAGCTTTTTTCAAACAATTCCAGACCATGATAGCGCAAGCTATATGATTTCTCTGTATTCTTCCTATTCTACATTGGCACTTTTCAATACCGGTGACTTGCTTGACTTCACGATGAAATTCCTCAATCTTCCACCTGAAGCCATACTCTTGTTGTACAGCATCAAGCGAATTTTGAGCCATGTCGTTTGTGACGACATAGTCAGTTCTGTTGGTAGAAACAGTTACTCTGAATAATTTCACTTTATGATCTTTAGGAAATTTATGAATCTTGATAATCTTACCGTTGCTAATATCATCAGTACTCCAATCCAAAGAATCAACTCTACAGTAAGCCTTATTACCGTTGCTATCGTCTACTAAACGATTACTTTTGATAGGACAATAGTAATATTTACCGATAGTTTCTATTTGAAGTAGAATCGAGGTTGTCGCATACCAACTATCCATAAGTACTGTGTTAAATGCAACCTTTTTGCTATAATGAGCATTACGCAGCATTTCTTTAACGTGATCTATTTTAGTTAAACCGTCTTTATCGGGATTGAATATCCTATAATCTATTATCCAAAACTTATTCTCTTCAGGATTAACATAAACACAGGTCACAATACCTATGCCTTTTATTACTTCCTTGGCATTGCCGCTATATTGATACCTGACTTCATCTATATTATTCGAGTAACTTTTATCTAATACGCTATCGTCAAATAGCAACTTGCCGTTAGCGCTGAAGATAATCTCTTCTTTACCGTGTTCCCATATTAATCTTGGTGATAATTTAGCATTCGCTAGATATCTTCTGACCCTGTCGTCGCTTAAACCTTCTACATGATCAGCAAAATTTGTAATAGTATAATTTGTCTGGCTCGATAATAAATACTGACAATAATCTATTCTTGTAGTCATCTTATACTCACAATCTAAATTACATTATACTCCCATAATATCTCGATTCTTATCTAATTTCATTAGTCTTGCGGAAGTCCTGACTATATTACAGACATATTATGATCAGTCCAATCCTACTAATTTAAGGTTAGGCAAACTCAGCAAGGAAGGAGTAATACCGATTGCAATAATTAACACGGTGTATTTATCCAGTCTCTATACATAATTGATTTTACTAAATCTACATTCTGAGCAAGTTGATTCCAAGCGTAACAAGCCATAGTGACAATATCTTCATATGCACCGTAACATTGGTTAGACAAGAAATGATTTTTGATCCACTCCCAAACTTGTTTCATTGCATTAAGTTCTGGTGCATAAGGCGGAAGCGGTATCAAAGTGATATTGCTTGGAACAGTTAGTTTTTTGGCTGTGTGCCAACCTGCATTATCCATTAGTAAAGCTATATGTCGGTTGCTTTGAGTAGTGAGAGAAAGGTCTTCTAAGAATTTATTCATTGCCCGTGTGTTGGCATATGGTAAAATTAATGCAAAAGATTCTCCCGTATCATGGCAAGCAGCTCCGTAAATGTATGTTGAAATGAATTGCTGTTGCCGAACTTTACGGGGTCTAGTGCCGCGTTTAGCCCATATACGAGTTAAGCTACCTTGTTGCCCAACTCGAGTTTCATCCTGAGACCATATATCAACGTTACATCTATCGATATTTTTTGGTAATAATTCTGTTAACATGTCTGGGAAGTTTTTTTATATGTATTTTGAGTCTCTTGATTTGACTTTGGATGCATTGAACGAGAAGTAATCCAGCTAAAACCAAGGCGATGCATAGTATTGTAGACTGTTTTTAAAGCGCATTTAGCGCCATATTCCTCAAGCAACATGTTATGTAGCTCCTTTGCGGTTATATACCCGCCAGTTTCACTTTCACTGAGCATATTGATTTTATCAAAAAGAGCAGATTCTTGTAGAGTGTTAATCTTCCTAGGAGCGCCGCTTCTTTGTGATTCAAATAAACCTTCAAAACCATGATTTCTAAATCTTCTGAGCCATGATTGCACGGTTTTCCAGTGCAACTTCACTATTGCAGATATGGCTTTAAAAGATTTGCCTAATTGAAGGTGATACATCGCCAATAAACGTATGCGATTCCGACCATGCGGCTCATGTTTCATCATTTTTATAAAATCATGATCATGAAAACCTAGCGGCAATATTAACTTAGCTATTTGAGTACCTTTTATCCGTTAAAAATCCATTTTAGGCCACCGCGTTAATTATTGCAATTGGTATAAAGGTTTTAGCAAAAGAGCTTAAGATCGACACGACCATCACTTCTGTTAATTTAGCAGCGAACTTCATCGGTGATGAAGGAGCAATAGCCTTAGCAGAAGCGCTTAAGATCAACCAGACTATTACTTCTATTAATTTAGGACGGAACGCCATCAGTGATGAAGGAGCAATAGCCTTAGCAGAAGCACTTAAGATCAACAAGACCATTACTTCTGTTAATTTAGAATACAACATGCACATCGGTGATAAAGGAGCAAAGGCTTTGCTAGAAGTCGTTATGATTAACCCTAATATTACTATGAAAATAGAAGCTCAAGACCAAAAGGTGTGTGGGGATAATACAGAATCATGGCAAACAATAATTGATTTTTTTACTGAAATTAACAAATGCAATACTGAGGTTAATCAACAAGTGTTGGATAAATTTTTACTTGATTTAGCAAGAGATGGTGCGTCCTGTGACTTAATCCAATTTCTACTTAATAACACTAATAAGAAATATCCATTTTCAATAAATGCTACGGACAAAGAAGGTCATAGTTTGGCAAGTTTTTTCAGCCATGAACCAGAAATGCAGAAGTGGTTATTTAAAAATGGTTATATTCCGCGTGGCAATGAACTATTAAAAGGTGATTTAAATATTGATTTAAATGTTATTATTAATGATGCTCAGTCCGTTCATAATAGTGAAGTAGTACGAGCTACAAATTTTTATACTAAGCTACTGCTTCAACAATTTAGCGACTTGCAAAATTGGGATATCGAAGCGTCAGATGTTATGGGTAAAATAGCACAATTAAGCCTTTTGATTAACAAGAATAAAATTCTACCTTTTACCATGCTTAATTTATCATTACAGCAAAAGGAAGATATTTTTAAAAAAATAAACCTAGAGCTGAAAGATGAGTGTTTCAAGAATCCAGAGCTAGCTATTGACACTATATGTGACAAAGCTCGTGAAGCGCTAATGAATATATATATATAATGGGATAATGATAAAGTGGGCTATTCTGGTGAGTATGCAAATTATCAATATTATTATGATGAGGATAAAAATATATCATTACCTCAAGCTATTGGTGCAGTTTGGTCATTTATTAAAAAATCAGTACCAACGCAGCAGGAATTACAAGAATTATGCGTTTCTGGCTTACATAAGTATTTTACGATAACTACCGACGTACATTCACGAACAACAGCCATAAACGCTATACGCAAAGTATTAAAATTGACTGATATTATTGCTATAGAAAAATTTAAGACAGCTGCTGACTATCATCAATTATTAAATGATAATAAGGTATCAAAAGCACTTATTGCTCAGTTATTTAAGAACGTATTTAATTTTGATATAGGACAAGTACTAGAAATAAATAAACTTACTGATCTTACTACGCAATTATTTGTAGCAGCAACCAATTATAGAGATAATAATACAGCGTGTAAGATGGGTACTTTTACTCAAATTATTCATACTTTGCCACTGATTGATAAAAATTTTATAGATGAGCTTGCAAAATTTGAGGGTGGAATAAAGCATATAATTACCAGGATTAATATTGAACAATATACTGCAGACATTTCTGATCAACTAATAAAAATATGCGAACAAAAGCAACTAACAGAAGAGCTTCTGCAATTTGTATCATGTTATATGGATGAAGACTTTAGTAAAACCACATATATACAACAAAAAGTATTTGCTGAAATAAACACGTTATTTAAGACATGTATCAGCAAATATTTACCTGGATATGGTAGCAGAAATCCTTCTGGAGAAGAATACAAAATTATGCTTGATGTGTTACGTCAAACAAAAACTATAAAGAAATTTGCCACTGAGTGTAAATCCGACGAATTAAATGAGGAAGAACAGCAGCTTTACAACAAGGCTCTGCTTGAACAACAGAAAAGAGCTCAAAAATTCAAAGAGCAACAAGAAAAACAAAAGCCTATTCAGGATTTACCGGATGAGCTTATAAATGATCTATTAGATTCAGTGATAAAAGAGTGGATAGGTTTCGGGAAAACTATTATTGAACTTCCATACGAGCTTCCATACGAGCTAAACCTTGATGTAGAAGAGATAGAAATGATCGGTAATGGAAGTTGTTTACATGAGATTATGGTGGACTGAAAAATTTAGGTAGTTTTGTTTCTCGATAAGTGTTTGATAGAACTGCTAAAATTGGCATGAGTAACAAAAACAAACACAAGTGATTTATCAATAGTTGAGGCTATTACAACAGGATTACAGGGTAAATTGTTTGGTGATAAAGGCATATATCCAAGAATTCATGGGATAAGCTTTATGCTAGAAATTTAAGATTATTTACCGGTATTCGTAAGGATATGAAGAATCATCTACTTGAGTTGGATGATAAAATTATGTTACGTAAACGATCACTAATTGAATCAGTGTTTAATATATTAAAGCACAATATGATATCTAGAGCATACCAGGCATAGATCGCCTGTTAATTTCTTGGTACATATTCTAGATGATTATAAAACTTGCGATTCCCACGTATAGCAAAGCCATGTTAATTTTTTTGCTTCGGCTGATGCTGCGCAGTAATTACTTTGTTTTGCACAGCCGAATCCTAAAAAATTCGCTGCCAGTACATTTACAAAGCAATCCAGTTTTAAATTTATATAGATGTGGTGAGCCCGCCGGGACTTGAACCCGGGACCACATGATTAAAAGTCAAGTGCTCTACCAACTGAGCTACGGGCTCATTATTCATTAATTATGGTGGTTGATATTAAATTTATAAATATTAAATTTAGGTCTAAAAACACCATAATTTGGTTTTACTTTATCGGACAAAAAAGCTACCATGTCAATTATTATTTTAGATTAAAGGTAAAATGTATACTCACTCCGCTCACTCCGACGTTGCTGTTATTATTCCATCAAGACTAGGATCGGAGCGGCTGAAACAAAAACCACTACAGCTTATAGGTAATAAAAGCATGATTGCACATGTAGTAAATCAGGTGCAAGCTACTGGCCTAAAAAACATTTACGTTGCTACCGATTCCGAACTCGTTGCCAATGAGGTAATTGCAGCTGGCGGGAAATATATTATGACTAATATTGATTGCTCATCAGGAACAGATCGAGTTTATGAAGCTTTACAAAATCTTGACCACCGCCAGCAGCTAAAATATGTGATAAATGTACAAGGCGACATGCCTTTTATCAAAGCCTCCGTAATCTTAAATGTAATAGCATGCTTAAAAAAATCACAATATGGTATCGTAACCCCGGTAGCTAAGGTGGGTATTGATATTGCCAGCAGTAGCAGTAATGTTAAGGCAGTGGTAGATAACAACGACAAAGCCTTATATTTTTCTCGTAGTATGATTCCCTACGGAGCCACAGAATTCCTATATCATATTGGTATCTATGGTTTCCATAAAGATACTCTCAAAAAATTTGTAAAATTGCCGCAATCAGCATTGGAAATACAAGAAAAATTAGAACAGTTAAGAGCTTTACAATATGACATAGATATAGGTATATGTTATGTTGATGATATACCTATTTCAGTAGATACAATAGATGATTTAAATAAAGCAATTGAATATTATAATTTGCTAAAATTATCGACCTGAAATACACTCCAAGTGGAAATAATTTGAACTAACAAATAATAAAAACATTATGTGGCAAATACTTAGACCTCTCTCGAAAACACTATCAAGTGTTGCTATGATATTAATGAGTTTTACTACTTACAGTGAAACAAGAATTAAAGATATAGCTGCCATTGAAGGTGTGCGTGAAAACTTGCTAGTAGGTTACGGATTAGTTGCCGGACTAAATGGTAGTGGTGATAATCTAAATAACGCCATATTTACCAAGCAAGGTTTAACAGATTTTTTAGAGCGTTTAGGAATTAATACCCAAGGCGATACTAATATCAAAACTAAAAATATTGCTGCGGTAACTGTTACAGCAAATTTACCGCCCTTTTCCAGACAAGGATCAAGAATTGATATAAAAGTTAGTGCGTTAGGAGATGCAAAAAGTCTAAAAGGTGGAACTTTGTTGGCTACGCCATTGCTTGGTGCTGATGGCAATGTTTATGCTGTTGCCCAAGGTTCAGTTACAATCTCTGAATTTACTCCAGCTGCAGCAGAAGTAAAAACTAAAAATATGTCTGTAGAAACTACTGGGTATATCCAAAGCGGAGCAATAGTAGAAAATGAAATTGATTTTCAATTTTCCTCTTTAACTCATATTAAATTTTCATTATATTCGCCAGATTTTAGCACAGCAATTTCTGTTGCTGAAGCAATTAATAATTATATACCTGGTAATACCGCAGTAGCACTGGATGCAGCAACAATACAAGTAACCGTACCTAGTTACCGTAAGGATGATATGATTGAATTTATTGCAGAAGTTGAAAAATTAAAAGTTAAACCTGATTATAAAGCTAAAATTGTGATTAATGAAGCTACAGGCACTGTGGTTATTGGAGATAAGGTTCACATAAGATCAGTAGCAATCGCACAAGGGAATTTAGTAGTAAATGTAGGACAATTGGATTACGATAAATTGAGCCCAACGATGCCTGAAGCTAAACAGGATCTGGTCAACAAATTTGTAAATGACAAACGTGGTAGAGCTGTTCACGAGTTAAACGAAGGAGCAACACTAAGTGAATTAGTATCTGGTCTTAACAAGCTTGGAGTTTGGCCACGTGACATTATTAGTATCCTACATAATATGAAATCTGTGGGTGCTTTAGATGCTGTCATCGAAATAAGATAATTATACTCGGTGAAAATTGAGAATTGCGTTGTCGTCGTCAGAGCTCTCCAGTGCTCGCGTACCATATGTACGCTCCGCGCTTCGACTCTACGACTCCTAGCACTTCTTCAATTTTGACCTTCGTATACCGCATTTTACAAAAGTGTTCGCAAAAGCCTGTGAGTCAAGTTAGAGCAAAAGAGTCGATTTGAATCGTCATTGCGAGCTGATTATCCTCACGAATTTGAAGTGGCTAAAAAACACTCCAAAAGCCCGTCATTGCGAGGAGCCGCTAGGTGACGAAGCAATCCAGTCTCCAATTTTACATATGTTCATGAAGTTATATATATGCCACTCAGTAATTCCTTAGGTGTAAATCCCACTCCGACAAAAGTTGAAGCAAATCGTTATCATGAATTACATAAGCAGCAAAAACAAAAAATTAACAATGTCAATTCTACTACTACTGGGCAGGTAAATAGTTCACAGAATAAAGTGAATGATTTTAATACATTGTTGAAAAAAAACTTAAATACTCAATCGTCACAAATTTCTGGGATCAATAAAGGAAAAACGCCTAACCTTGACAAGAATGGCACGAATATTGCTTCTAAAGAATTAGAGCAAAAAAAAGAATTAGCAGGACAACTAGCAAAATGGGTTCTTACTGCTCTATGGCAAGAAATGTTTAATACTGTCGAGATATTTAAAGGATCTGAAGATCCTGGAGTAAAGCTCTATCAGGAACAGCTGATACAAGCTTTGGTTGAAAATAATCACGAAGTAACTCAGGTTGAGCAAGATATACTCGAGGAAATAAAAAATAAATAGTATTTATTATGTATGATAAACAAAAGATAAAGTCAAAAAGTATCAATATTTTACTAAATTCGTTGCTTAGCCATATTGATTCATTCATTATCTTCTTAAAGAAAGAAAATAAATTATTGTTACAAGGCGATGTTAACAATGCCGCAAAGATGCTGGACAAGAAACATGAAATCTTAGTCAATTTTCAAAATATTGAATCAGAGCTTCACTCTTCTTTACAAGAGCATGATATTGCAAATGATCAACAAGTGAAAGGAATGTTTGAGAAAGTAAAAATAAAATATAATTCGTTACGTGATTTAATGCAGGAGAATGAAATTTTATTGCGCAGCAATATTGAAATAGGCGAAAAAATAGTGGAAATATATAATTCTTCTAGAGTCGACCAGCTAGTTAATCAGTACGGATATAATAAAGATGGTCAGATTGCGGCTGCGCAAAATCTCGAAAAAATTATGCCGGCAATTAACGTAAATAATAAAATCTAAACTTAATGTAGGTATAAAAATGAAAGTTAATAACTATGCGCAATCTCTACAAGCAACTCGAGAAGCTATGACAGTTACTGCTGAAAATATACAAAAATCTGAGGTACCTCAAGCCATTCGTACTGACTATCAGATGCTTGACGAGGTACAAGGTGGTAAATTTTCAGGCGTTAGATGTATATCCGTACCTAGCGAAGATCCTAGAATAATGAAAGAGCTTCGTGATAGTATAACTAAAGTTTCTGGGGCTGGAGTAATTGAACGAAGTTTACAATCTCTACAACAAGTACTTAGTGATCCTAATGATCCCCCTAAATCAATTTTAGTGGCGAGGATGGTAGCTTTTACCAGTAGCGCTAAATCATTAGCTGCTAATCAGGATCCTGCAACAAAACAATTTTTTATTACAAACTCTATCAAATTAGCCGATACAATTTCTAATATTACAACAAAAATTGATGAATTAAGATATGTTGCCGACCAAAATGTAACAGGCGCTTTACAGGAAGCAAATCAAATTATCAGAGAGTTAAAAACACTTAATGAGAAAATAAGTATCAGTGGTTCTTTTGAGCTGCTTGCCCAACGAAATAGATTGCTAAATCAGTTATCGACTCATTTTAATGTTAGAGTAAGATATGGAAATAAAGGAGAAGCATTTATTTCCAGCAATAATGGCGGTGCACGTATTTTAGATCAAACTGGTGGATATGCACAACTTAGCTATGATGGCTTGTTGTCACAAGAAGCCATGATTAGCGGAGCTTCGTTAAATCCGGTAAACCTTGATTGGTATAATAGTGCTGATAAAAAATTAAGCAGTACCGAAGTAATAAATACCAGCAATTTAGCGGCTTCTCAAATTGCTGGTGGTACAATAAGCGCTAACATTAAGTTACGTGATCAGATTCTGCCAGATTCAAAAGAAGCTCTTAAATCATTGACCAAAACTATATCTGATAGGGTAAATAAAATTCATAATAGTGGTTCACCCTTTCCACCAAAAACTCAATTTACCAGCAATAAGTTGGTAAGTTTATCTGACATTAGCTCTTGGGAGGGAAATGTTAAAATTGCAGTTGTTAGTGACCGAGGAAATGAAATTGATGGTTCTTCCGGTCCGATAAGAGATATAGAAATAAATTTAGGAAAACTACCAAGTTTAAATGGCACCGGTAAACCTAGAATCGCTGATATTATCAAAGAATTGAATGAATCATTGAATTCAGGAATAAGTAGTAATCGGCTAGGAATTGGAGAAGTGTTTGATCAACAACCAATAGGAGTGGCAATTCCAAATCAGTATTTAGTAAATGACATAAAATTAGTCGGTAGATCAAATATCGATAATGCTGGTATTAATGCTGGAAAATTTACCTTTGATTTTGACATAGATGGTAGTCAGTATTCTGATAGTGAAGTTGAGATTCTTGAAGTGCTGGTTGACGGCGGCGGAGCTCGCGAAAGCCAATTACCAGAACCATTTAATTTAGCACAAGGTACGCATGTTCGTACTAACCAAGCAATTACTGTTAATGGTATTAATGCTATACATAATATCGATGTTCGAATAAGAGTAATTGGAAAGAATGGCACGGTACAAGAAGGTGTTGCTAGATTTACCGTTAATGCAGCAAACCCAGATATGATCAATGAAAGAGTAGTAGGGGTAGCTCACGGTGGAGATATGCGCCAACCGAACTTGATAACTCATCGACCTATTGCTACTGCCAGATTAGTAAAAGCAGATGGTAGCAGAATAAATGATAATGATATGTATACCGAAGGCTATTTGCAAATCGAAACCACCGGTAAAGATCTTGCTTTAGTAATTGATAGTAGCAATAGTAAGGATTTAGGCTTTGGTACTGGACAATTAGCCACGGATAGAGGCTTTGGTCATTTTTTTGGTTTTAATAATTACTTTGAATGGAATGAAAAATCTGGTGAGATAGAAATTAATCCTGAAATTGCCACAGACGTAAATAAATTATCAATGGGGAAAGTAAGCTTAGGTGGAAGAGTAGAGACTATTAAAGTAGGCGACGCTCCTGCAACGATGGATATGTTGTTTGCAGGGGGGAATCCTGTAGGTGGTGATACGGTTACTATTGCTGGACAGACTTTTATTTTTAGAGCCGCTGGTCCTTTTGCTGCAAATGAGGTTCCAATAGGCCCTAACTTACACGCTACTATAGACAATCTAGCAGCTACAATTACTGCCACTAATGGTTTGTTAGTAAGCGCTGTATCTAATGGAGCCGGTACCATTATTTTAACAGCAAAGAATTCTGGCCAATCTGGCAATCTTATAGCAGTTGCAGTTACAGTTAATATTGCAGGAATAAATGTTACTCTTACTAATGGCGCTGCTGTAGCAGTTGGACCAGCTATTAACCCTGCAAGTATTTTAGGAGGCGGTACTGATAAAAATGAAAATGTTACCATAAATAGTAGCAGAATTGGTAATGCTTCAACGCAACTGTTGCAACTATTAAGCAAATTAGACGGAGAAATGATAACTGTAGAAAGAACAGCGTTATTTCCAACATTTTCTGCTACAATGAATGGAGTGGTAACTATAGTTGCCAGTAGTTTAGCTGGACAATTAGGAACAACTGTAAATGATCTAAAAGTTGCAGAAAATGTATTAGAAGCTATGACCAAGCTACGTAATGATACTAGCGGTATCGATAAACACACCGAATATTTAAAAGAGCTTACTTTACAAGACCTTCTTAACGCTATTACTGCAACAATCAGAATATTTAACAATATTAATGAAAAGATAATAAATAGTATAGTACCATAATTTAGGAAAACCATTATGAATAACTCTTTCCGCATATTAGATATAGTAAATGCTACTCTGAATAACAACTCAAGAGCAGTTACCAGAGCAAAGCAAGCCTTCGTTGAAGCTAGTAAAGCCGATACAAATTGCTATCCAACACAAGTTGCTTTACGTGAAGCTGGTACATATAGTGAATATCACAGAATTATCGCTGATTCTGTTGCAATAGCTGGTTATACATTGAACATCACCGCAGCTACTATAAGATTAGGAGAAGAACGAGCTGCTCTAGTTCAGATCGTAAACGTAATAACGCATTTAAGAGAAGCTATACCTGATAATGCACTTGCAGCCGGTACATTTACTGACAAGGCAAATGCTGCATTACCACAAATTCAAGACCTAGTAAATACTCAAATTGTCAATGGTGCATATTTATTTGGTGGGGTTGATTCTCAAGATAAGCCTTGTGGCGACTTGCTAATCAGTAATCTTGATCCTGATGGTGAGGTTACAACTAATTATACTAGCTCTGCACCAAATCCAATAGAAGTACAAGTATCTGCGTTAGGTAAAGTAACATTTGGAAATATACATGCTGGTATGCCAGGAATTGCACAAGCAATAGGAGCTATGAATAGGCTAAAAGCCCCTCTCCCTAATCTAGTAGAAATAGATGATGCTTTAAATCAAGCAATTGCATTGCTTGGTCAAGCAATTGCGCTGAATGGTATAGAACAGGAAAAGCTTAAAGCTGCCACAATAGCCAATGATACCTTATCAAAACGAAATATGCAGACCATAACCGAGGTATTTCAACGTGATCAGCCAGAAATTGCCGCAGCCGTTAAAAATGCTCAAGATATTTTGGGATTTTCCTTAAAACTATTAAAGTTAGAACTCAACACTTGGCAAAAAATATTTGATATTCTCTAATTTAGCCCGCAATGATAGGAGTTTACTGTAATTCAGATAAATGTGTATATATATAAACAGCTTACTATACAATCTAGCTACTACAAGCAAATCTTATCATATTTAAACTCTACTGGTGGTGTTGCTAGATTAGTTGGTGGTTGTGTTAGAGACGCTATACTTGGTAAACCGAACTTCGATATTGATATTAATACTACCTTATTACCTGAACAGGTAATGTCTGTTTTATCAACAAAAAATAATATTAAGATCGTACCAACAGGAGTAGCCTTTGGTACGATTAGTGCGTTTATAGATAATGAGCGCTTTGAAATTACTACCTTACGCCAAGATCTAAGCTGCGATGGCCGACGTGCCAAAGTAGTATTTACCACAGATTTTGGACAGGATGCTGCAAGGCGTGATTTTACCATTAATGCACTTAGTTACTGTCCGTTTACAGAAACTATTTATGATTATTTTAATGGTATTCAGGATATATCAGCTAAAAAAGTGATATTTATTGGTATGCCACAGCAACGCATCCAGGAAGACTACCTAAGAATATTACGTTTTTTTAGATTCTCATGTGATTACGCTAAACAAATTGATCCTGATGGCTTAAAAGCCTGTGCTGAATTAAAGCACAAATTAAGCACTCTATCTTTTGAACGAATTAAAGCAGAAATTGATCGTTTAATCGACTCAAATAATGCACCTACTATCCTACAACAAATGAATAATAAAAATATACTACCATATATTTTTCCATGGGCATGGGATCATGACGCCTTAGCAAAAGGAAAAGACTTCGCTAAAAATATTGGTATTAAACTCACAAGAAGTATTCAGTACAGCATATTGTTTCATACTGAAATCTCTTTAACCAGTCAACAATTACTTAACTTCAAATTTTCCAAACATGATTCAGAAAAAATATTAAATATCTTGAAGTTAATTCAAGAATCGAAGCATCTGCCAATATATTCTATGTTAAAAAAATTATGGCAAGATTTTGACAATTACCCAGAATATATTACAGCAGTCATAGCGACGAGTTATAGCAACTCCGAAATTGCCAAAGAATTTATAGCAAAACATATTAACACCACAAAACCGCTGTTTCCTATTACTGGTAATGATTTATTAAAAATTGGTCTTCATGGTAAGGTCTTAGGTGCCATGCTCTCAAAGCTTAAGTCTTTATGGATGGATAGCGATTTTACTATAACCAAGCAACAACTATTGGATATAGCCTGTGACGAGAGAGTTGTTGTAAGTTTAAAATAAGATATTATAGATAGCTATAGTTGGATAAGAATTTAAATTCTTATCCAACTATTAAGTACGATTTAACTATTAAATCACATCACCAAACTGGCCATCAACTTTTCCTCCCATTTCTACAATATTATGAGATATTGTTTGTTGCCAATCTTCAGCATTATGCTTATATACTTCAATTGCATCTAGAGCATACTTACCTTCTTCCATATGAGAAAAGTATGATAA
The DNA here is from genome assembly GCF_963422225.1 of Candidatus Trichorickettsia mobilis. Lineage (NCBI taxonomy): Bacteria > Pseudomonadati > Pseudomonadota > Alphaproteobacteria > Rickettsiales > Rickettsiaceae > Candidatus Trichorickettsia > Candidatus Trichorickettsia mobilis. The sequence goes on along the minus strand of NZ_OY728607.1, from coordinate 1,139,825 downwards.
CAAAGTGTGCTTATTTTGATCAATAACAGCCACCCAGTCTATCATTATATTTTCATCAGTAGCTAATCGATGCACTAATGCCTCATTATTGGTGTTAAGTAACTGCATTATTTGATCTACAACACATACTCGTAAATCCATAGCACCAAATTTTCCAATGAATTCGTTAATGATTTTATCAGCATCTTCAAGATTCTCTACCACCTGATTTATCAACTTTTCACTATTAACAGCTTTTGCTTTGGTCAATATTTCTTTTGACAAAACAGTTGTTTCTTGTGTTTGTTTACAATAATTAATCTTTGGTAATAATAGCTGAACCTCTTCGGTATTAAGCTGATCAACAATAGTATTAAAGGTTTCTTTATCCAAAACCCATGCTGCACCAAAGTTTTTCAACAAAGAATTATTCCCATCAAGCTGAGCCTCAGTAGCTAGTTTAAATTCTTTGATTTTAGTTACAGTCAGCTCTTTTTGCATGAACTTTTCAAAATCTATATTTACCTTTAACTTGCTACTATTAAAAGCTTTTAACACAGAAAGCCGTTTTGCTTCCAAATTATCATAAAACTTAAACATATTTTCTGCTGGTATGAACTGCAAATCTAACATTAACTCATGCTGTTCTTGAAATTCTGCTATAATATCTATTGGGTTACCTTCTTTTTGAGCTAGCAAGGCTTTCAATAGATTATCTGAGATTAATATTTTTTCATCAATAAAGATATTGGTCATTATACCTTTATACAACTCTGGCTCAGATATTATTGCAGTAATAACATATTGATTAAACTGTTGATAATGATAACTCTCAATCAAACCATTCATTGGTTTATTTAAAAACTTTGACATATTTTGTGTAAATACTTGATTAAACATGCCAATCACCATTTGCGTTTCCATTTTCCACTGTTCAGGTATAATTCCCCCTAGCTCATTACGACATTCCATGAAATCAAGAAAAGCATCAACAATAATTTTAGTTACCTGAGGTTTATTGTCTGCAAACTTGTTTAGTAAAACATCAACAACTTCCTGTTGTACTACTGGTGAAATATCATTCACTATCTTAGTATAATCAGTGGCATCATTTCCATGCCCCATAATAGCCTTAGTTAGTGGAATATATAAGTTCACCAAACGTCCCCATTCACAAGCATTCAAACCGGAGAATACTTCCATAAACTTAATCTCACACCCATTTGCTTTAGCACAAGTCCAAAGATATGCTAATTCTGTTTTTGGGATCCAGTTCAAGTTAATACCCTGAGCATTTTTATGCTGTTGTCCTAGATTGATCAAACGATTGGCTTCAGTAATTAAACCGGTAACACTAACTTCATTATCTCCTTCACGCATTAACTTGCGATCCTCTTGAGACTGCCAGTTCTGAGTAATATATACTTCCATTGCAACTTTCAGATCATTTACTGCATCAGTAATTTGATTTTGATTTAAATTATACTTAGCATGCAATTTTTCACGTAGTTTAGGTAATGCCTGATAATTCTGTGCCGTTTCCATCTGATCTTTGTTTAACATTAAATTATCTTTAATAATAAACTCTCGTGGCTCAACTGAGCCTTGATTGCGTAATGCTATTATCATTTCTTGCATCTGAACGACAAGAGCCTGTTTATTTATATCCAATGAAGCTATATCCATCAAATATTTAGCTTTATCAATTAATCTTTCACTTGAATCACCTTGCTGATTTTTATAATTAACATTAAATATTAGCTTACCATCTCCATCAACTCTTATAATTAGCTCTTTAACCAAATCCCAACGTTGTAATTCATCGCCTTGAGCTATTAACAATAGTAAATTATTCTCTTGCGCATCTAAACCTTCGTTCCAATTAATGTCTAATACCGATTGCAATAATTAACACGGTGTATTTATCCAGTCTCTATACATAATTGATTTTACTAAATCTACATTCTGAGCAAGTTGATTCCAAGCGTAACAAGCCATAGTGACAATATCTTCATATGCACCGTAACATTGGTTAGACAAGAAATGATTTTTGATCCACTCCCAAACTTGTTCCATTGCATTAAGTTCTGGTGCATAAGGCGGAAGCGGTATCAAAGTGATATTGCTTGGAACAGTTAGTTTTTTGGCTGTGTGCCAACCTGCATTATCCATTAGTAAAGCTATATGTCGGTTGCTTTGAGTAGTGAGAGAAAGGTCTTCTAAGAATTTATTCATTGCCCGTGTGTTGGCATATGGTAAAATTAATGCAAAAGATTCTCCCGTATCATGGCAAGCAGCTCCGTAAATGTATGTTGAAATGAATTGCTGTTGCCGAACTTTACGGGGTCTAGTGCCGCGTTTAGCCCATATACGAGTTAAGCTACCTTGTTGCCCAACTCGAGTTTCATCCTGAGACCATATATCAACGTTACATCTATCGATATTTTTTGGTAATAATTCTGTTAACATGTCTGGGAAGTTTTTTTATATGTATTTTGAGTCTCTTGATTTGACTTTGGATGCATTGAACGAGAAGTAATCCAGCTAAAACCAAGGCGATGCATAGTATTGTAGACTGTTTTTAAAGCGCATTTAGCGCCATATTCCTCAAGCAACATGTTATGTAGCTCCTTTGCGGTTATATACCCGCCAGTTTCACTTTCACTGAGCATATTGATTTTATCAAAAAGAGCAGATTCTTGTAGAGTGTTAATCTTCCTAGGAGCGCCGCTTCTTTGTGATTCAAATAAACCTTCAAAACCATGATTTCTAAATCTTCTGAGCCATGATTGCACGGTTTTCCAGTGCAACTTCACTATTGCAGATATGGCTTTAAAAGATTTGCCTAATTGAAGGTGATACATCGCCAATAAACGTATGCGATTCCGACCATGCGGCTCATGTTTCATCATTTTTATAAAATCATGATCATGAAAACCTAGCGGCAATATTAACTTAGCTATTTGAGTACCTTTTATCCGTTAAAAATCCATTTTAGGCCACCGCGTTAATTATTGCAATTGGTATAATACATTAGTCATTAAATATTCAACATTAGCTTTAATGAAAGCGCTATCTGTTTTTTCTATTATTTTAGCCAGCAAGCTAACTCCATCTTTATTAACAGCTTTCCAATCTATATTTATCCCTAAATTGTTGGCAACTTGCAGTAGATTAGCTATATTTAATAAATGCTTTGGTAAATAAGTTAGAATATTATCTTCATTAACTCCAATTTTGTTATTAAGATTTATATTAAATTTATCTCGACAAACTAACATTAAATTCTGAAATTCATCAAGAGACGTCACACGAGCAACCAAATTACCAATTAATGTTTTGCCTTTTACTACTTTTAGTAAATCAACTTTTTCTTCCGGCAAAAGATTAACAAAATCTACCAAATTCATAAGATTCATGTTAATCATTGGGCTATTTAGAATCTTGTTACTAGCCTCTGCCCAGTCAATATTCTCAAATTTAGCTAATGATTTTATAATATTAGCTAGTGGAATATTTTGAAAATTTTGTTTCATGAACATGATATCGAAAACATTTAGATTATCAGTACCTTTATGACTAAAATCCCAAGGCACATCTCCAGCTTTACTCAAGATGGATAATACCCATTCCACTTGCTGTAAATCGATACAACTCTGTACTATATTTCCTAAAAACTGTTGACCATTACCAAAGTCAGCTGTCCATTGGTTAAATCCTAAAGCTATCAATTTATTAAAACTTGCTTGTATGCTCCAAGGATTATTATCTTTAGTTATCATCCTAGCAACCATTGGCAAATCTTGAATAGAGACCTCAGCAAGTTGTGCTCCGGGAAATAAATCTGCTGCTACTGATAAAGCAATATTCTTATTATTTGCAAAAACAACTGCCATAAGTCCTTTATTAACTTTAAATTCTAATTCTTCAATTGTCTTAATTATTTCCGCAGGCTCCTGATTATAATTTATCTGATCTACAATCTGAGTTAATAATGCTGTGCTATTTAATTTGAAGCTCAAACCATACTCATCTTTAGCAGTTTGCAATAGTTGCACTATATTATTTTGTATATTCTCAAAACCAGCAATTTTACTAAGAATATTATCACCATTCATACCATTTAATGGTTGACTCCAATCAATATTTTCATAAGCTTTTAATAACTTTATCACCTTCTTGAATTGTTGTTGATCATTTACATAATTAAATAGTTCTTTAAACAAAGTAGTCGTTGGTGCAAACATACCCATAGGAATAATAGATCCTGCGGGATACATCATTGCTACTCCCAATTCTTGAGATGGAGCGTTAAAATCTATTTCCTGACCTTCATAAGCTTTTAACATATCAGAAATTTTTACTTTCTCTCGAAATGCAATAAATACATCTTTAAATGCGGTTCCACTTTTTGCAATTTCTTGAACAAAATATTTATTAATCTCAGCACCATGATTAATCTTATTAACAATATCATTAAGTGCTATATGATTATGTTGATCTTTTATGCTAAGATCTATTTTATTTTTAGCAAATGCCTTAACTGTTGGTAATAACTGTTCTGGTGTCATCCAATTATTCTGCTGAAAAAACGCCGTCATAAAATTGCGCCCATTATGTATTCCACCATTAAAATTCTGCGCCCAATCCACAGTATGTTCTGGCATTGCATCGAGAACACGACCTATATCATGATATGGTACGTTTTTATTTACTAAAATTTGCAATACAGTACCACTGACTCCATCTTGACTTGGTAAATTAAAATCAATCTTTATTCCTTCATTACTAAAAGCCTCCAAAACTAAATCTGTCGGCACTCCACTATTTAATACGGCACAAGCAAATTCATTTAGGTTGTATTTGCCTTTCAACAAGATAAGCCACCTATCGGTGGCAGCTTAGCTTTTTACATCTCTTGCCAACTTCTGTTATCAAAGGTAATATGCAAGTCATTACAAATAATCAGAGTAAAAGATGGAAATAATCGGTAAAGGAATCTCTATAAAACATATTTTTCTTGATCGGGGTAATTGGCGTCGATTTCACTGAAAAATATAGCGAGCTGAGGTATGGTATTATCTTTAACGTTACTAAAGTTATATTGTGCGGAACGAAATATTTAGGATTTAAGAGTTATAGCTGCCCTACATGTGATCACGGTAAATCAGTAGTATTTAGTTGTAAAGGTAGATTTTGTTCTCGTTGCGGTAAGAAGCAAACAGATCAATGGATAAGTAAAGCTACCAATGTTCTACCAAAGACACGTTGGCAGCACATTACATTTACAATGCCCGACTCATTATGGCCAATATTTTGGCTTAATCGCAATCTGTTTGGATTAATTTCTGCTGTTGCCGCCGGAATTATTAAGGAAATAGCAACAAAGAAAAAGATTGTAGTCGCTATATTTACTGCCCTGCACACCTTCGGTAGAGATTTAAAACGTAATGTTCATATCCATTTATCGGTTACTTGCGGCGGTATAGATAGCAAGGGTAATTGGCGTAAATTATTTTTCCCTGCCGAGCCTATTAAAAAAATGTGGAGACATAGAATTCTTGAGTTATTTCGCTCAGAATACGCCTCAAGTAATTTGAAATTACCGTCGAAATATCAAAATGATGGCGATTTTAACAACTGGATGATCGGCCTATATGAAATCAGTTGGTATGTTTATTTGCAAAAACCATCAGACGATCATAAACGCAACATAAACTATTTAGGGCGATATATAAAACGACCTCCTATTTCTGAGGCAAGAATAGAGGAATATGATGGACTGCAAGTAACGTTTAGATTTCTTGACCACTACAATAACACGATTGATCACGTCACAATGCCTGTACTGCAGTTTATATCTAGCCTGATTATGCACATACCCGATCGTTATTTTCGAATAATAAGGTACTACGGCTTTTTATCTAACAGAACTAGAGGAATACAACTACCTATTGTATATAAGGCGATAAACCAAATTATACCTAAGAAAATCAAGTCATTGAACTGGAGATTAATGATTTGGTTAAACTTTAAAAAAGATCCGTTATCTTGTCCAAACTGTAATCAATTTATGAGCCTGAGACAGGTTTATTACGGTTTATCTCCACCCTTGTTATTAGTGAAGATCAATGAATTATTGTGAACGCCTCGGTGATATTCATATGGTGAACCGTTGCTTCACGCCACGTTAATATAATTTTAAAAAATTGGCCTATTTTGAGATAGATTTTAAGAGAAGATTTTTATACAAGTGTCAATAATTTCTAATATCACAATTTAACAACCAAATTTTTAAAGAAAATTTTAAAATTTTCAAAAAAATATTTTTGGTAAAATTTTTGAAATTCCTATACTATAAATTAATCACCTCTTTTAATTGCCCATTATCAGTAATTTTAGTAGCTAAAGGTGCAGCTATATTTAAAGGTAACAGCGGCAATGCATCTTGTACAGCAACACCATCTGGCAGCAAATTTGCTTCAACCAAATTTTTTAATGTTTTTACTAATCTAGGAGCAGATGTTTGCTGGACAAATTTTTCCGCAACAGTCTGACCTACTTGAATTTGATCAGTTCTATTTAGTTGAAAATCTTCTGCCAAAATCTTTACAACTTGATCATGCTGTTTTTTTACAGAAACCATAAAAAAATTATTCATGAATAAATTTTGTAACAGTTGCGGATTAGCGCTAATGTTAAAAGCCATTCCTGCGCTAGATATTGCTTGCAGAATTTCAGCGGGTTTTTGTGTAGCAGTCATGAATGGTGAAGTTAATAAATCTGCAAAATAACTATTATTTGTTTGATTATAAATATCTAATAAATTGATATTTTCACCCTTCAACTCTTGTAACGACTGTTTTAATTCAGTTAAATTATTTAAATTTCTAAAATTTTTCATAAAATTTTGCCTCTAACATTGGATATAATTACTAACATACATTAATATATACTTAATAATCAAGTTTTTTGTTTTATTAATTAGTGATTTTTATTACTAAAAGAATATTAATAACATTAACTACCTAGCAATAATCATGCCATTGATAAATTATTGTCATTATCCAAGATTTAGTTTAGGATGTTTTAAGAATTGAGAATGCTCAATAAACCATGCTGTCGAACAAAGAAGTTTTATAAAAACTTTAACATAATATATACCCCATCACTATGTTGACTAAACATTCATATTTAAAATTAAGCAACTGCATTAGAGTATTAGCTGCTGATGCAGTTGAACATGCTAAATCTGGTCATCCTGGAATGCCACTGGGTATGGCTGATGTAATGACAATTCTAGCTTTTGATTTCTTATGCTTTAATCCTAACGACCCCTCGTGGTTTAATCGAGATCGCTTGGTATTATCAGCTGGGCATGGCTCAATGTTACTTTATGCTTTTTATTATCTGACTGGCTATACTGATTTCACCATCTTGGATCTAAAAAATTTTCGTAAACTACACTCAAAAACCCCAGGACATCCAGAATATGATGCCTATCAAGCAATTGAAACTACCACTGGACCACTAGGACAAGGCTTCGCTAATGCCGTCGGAATGGCTATTGCTGCCAAGAAATATCAACATGTTCTTGGTAATAAGATCAGTAACTATAAAATTTATTGTATAGTTGGTGATGGTTGTTTAATGGAAGGAATAAGCTATGAAGCTGCTTCACTTGCTGGTCATTTAGGACTTGATAATTTGATAGTTTTATTTGATGATAACCAAATTTCTATTGATGGTAAAACCAGCCTTGCCGTATCTGAGGATCATTTAGGTGTGTTTACTGCTCTTGGGTGGGGAGTTAATGCTATTGATGGCCATGATTTTACACAAATTAACTCTAGTTTAAACCAAGCACAAAATACCGATAAACCACAATTGATAGCTTGTCGCACTTTAATTGCCAAAGGCTGTGTGAATAAAGTTGGTTCTGAAACTGCACATGGCTCACCCTTAGGAAGCGCTGAGGTCAAATTATTAAAAACTCAGCTGCAAATGCCAGATGCTGCATTCGAGATTCCAGAAGAATTACAAACCATCTGGAAAACAGCTTGGCAACGCAATAAATCAAATTATAAAACTTGGCAAGATTATTATGTTCAATTATCACCAACAGAACAGGAATATTTAACTCCAGTTAAAATTAATACTGACTTTTTAAATAGCATCCAACTAGCAACTCAACCAGAATCAACCAGAGTATCGTCAGGACGCGTCATTCAGGAATTACTTAAAGTTTCAACTAAAGTAATTTGTGGCTCGGCTGATTTATCATTCTCGAATAATATCAAAAATTCCTTGAGTGTTGTTATCACCAAAAATGATTTCAGTGGCAATTTTATTCATTATGGTGTTCGTGAACACGCAATGGCTGCAATTATGAACGGTCTTGCTTTATCAGGATTCTTACCAATAGGAGGAACATTTTTTGTTTTTGTTGATTATATGAAACCAGCAGTACGCTTATCAGCAATGATGCGACAACAGGTAATTTATATAATGACCCATGACTCAATTGGAGTCGGTGAAGATGGTGCTACCCACCAGCCGATTGAACAATTAGCAGGAATGCGCGCGATCCCTAATCTGCAAGTACTGCGTCCGGCTGATTGCGCTGAAACCATTGAATGTTGGCAGATAGCTCTATCTGATCAAACCAGACCGCACATGCTGGTCTTAACCAGACAAAATGTCCCGCAAATCAAAACATCTCCTAACTGGAAAAACGCATCATTAGGCGCATATGTACTTTCGGTAATAACTCCACAATTAGATGTTAATAGTAATTTTGACGTTTGTATATTTGCTACCGGTTCTGAAGTCCAGCTAGCATTGAACGCGGCAGAAGCTTTGACCGTTGCCAATCTCAAAGTGCAGGTCATTTCCATACCTTGTTTTGAATTATTTTTTAGACAAGATCCGCAATATATCAGTGCCATTCTAAAACCCACAACATTATGCGTAGCAATTGAAGCTGGTTGTGCTTTTGGTTGGCACCAAATTATTGGAGTAAACGGTATGTTCTTTGGCATCAATCAATTTGGGATATCAGCTCCTGCCGAAATAGCATATGAACACTTTGCTTTAACTGCCGAGAATGTTGTTAACGCTATAAAAGCTAAACTCTGTGATTTGTAATATTATAATTCAACAAAGTGACGCTATAAAATTAATATCATGAAATATTTTGTAATATAATGTAATTTGCTTTTAACATTCATTGATTTTAGAATTCTGTAACTAGAGTCAGTTAGGTGACAGTTAAATTTTAAGATGAAGAAGCGCAAGCAATTACTTAATTTGTTTCGTACAACCGAATTCTAACAAATTTAACAGGCTCTAACTAACCGACGCTATGCAATTAATTTACTACCACCTATCCTATATGCCCAAACATTTGTACGAACAATCTACAATAATTAATCCAATTAGTTGTTATGGCATAGGGGTGCATTCTGGACAAAATATACAATTAACTTTAAAACCCGCGAAACCAAACACTGGCATTATTTTTGTACGTACTGATGTTAAGTCAGAGAGTAATTATATCGCAGCTTCATACTTAAATGTGGCTGATACAGCAATGTCCACTAACTTACAAAATCAGCATAATATTCGTGTTAGCACCATAGAACATTTAATGGCAGCACTTTGGGGATGTGGAATTGATAATGTGATTGTTGAATTAGATGGCTCTGAAGTACCTATTATGGATGGCAGCAGTAAAGCTTTTGTTTTTATGATTGAATGTGCTGGTAAAAAACTACAAAATGTAGCAAAAAAATATCTAAAGATTCTGAAAGAAATTCGGGTCAGCGATCAAAATCGTGAAATTACAGTGTCGAAGTCAAAAACAATGCACATAAATTTAACCATAGAGTTTGACAGCAAAGTTATTGGCAAGCAAAATTTATTATTTTCTCAAACAATAAATTCTTTTAAAGAAAATTTAGCCAACGCCAGAACATTTGGTTTTTTAAATGAGCTAGACTATTTAAAAGATCGAGGATTAGCACAAGGTGCTTCTCTGGATAATGCTATAGGAATTGATCGTGATACTATACTAAATCATGATGGACTAAGATACGACGATGAATTCGTTAGGCATAAAGCCTTAGATATGGTAGGTGATTTATACACATCAACAGCTAATATTATAGCTTCATTTAATGCTCTGAAAACTGGTCATCAACTTAACAACGAATTACTACATAAAATTTTTAGTGATAATCAAGCCTATACCTGGGTAAGTGCTAAAGATCTATAATAAATTCTATCAATAAACTTGGTGTGTTGTTTGATCAAGCTCAGCCACCTCTCAATAGACTTTACTCTATTACAGCCCTCACACCAAATTCTACTAATTGATCTAACCCTATACACCAACAACAGAATCAATAGATTTTTCTATCTTATTATTTTTTAGAAATAAGGCCTAGTAAATAACTATTAGGCCTTATTTCTAGATATAGAGCTTTAAATAATAAAATCAAAGTCTGCATATTTCTACACAAACTTCCTTTTTATATTAAAGGTCAATATGTTGTATTTGCCCAAGAAGCACAGCAAGATCATGATTAGTTTGATCTATAATAACTAAATCATTGTGATCGACAAGTAAACCATGCTCCACTAGTGCTACTGCAATGTTAGTAGATGTTTGAGCATTTACAATATGCAGAACATTCTGATTCAAGAATTGTGCATCTACCTGCTGATATGTCAAGACTTTATTTACCAATCCTAGATCACCAGAGTTGATTACTTCAGTAATTACATTATGACCATAAGGTGCTTGTATTAAATCTACTGGCGCCAAAGTCAATAATTGCTGCGCTAAATCAAGCCGCTGATGCAGGATTGCATAATCAAATAATTCTGTATGATTAATCTGCATATGGTCTAAATTATCACTAGCTAGAATCGCATTCACCAAGGTTGGGCAAATCTGACCTAAATGATCAATTGCATATTCAAACAATTTTTGTCCATTTACTAGCTGATTTACATTAACACCATCAGGACTTCCGCAAGACTAATGAAATTAGATAAGAATCGAGATATTATGGGAGTATAATGTAATTTAGATTGTGAGTATAAGATGACTACAAGAATAGATTATTGTCAGTATTTATTATCGAGCCAGACAAATTATACTATTACAAATTTTGCTGATCATGTAGAAGGTTTAAGCGACGACAGGGTCAGAAGATATCTAGCGAATGCTAAATTATCACCAAGATTAATATGGGAACACGGTAAAGAAGAGATTATCTTCAGCGCTAACGGCAAGTTGCTATTTGACGATAGCGTATTAGATAAAAGTTACTCGAATAATATAGATGAAGTCAGGTATCAATATAGCGGCAATGCCAAGGAAGTAATAAAAGGCATAGGTATTGTGACCTGTGTTTATGTTAATCCTGAAGAGAATAAGTTTTGGATAATAGATTATAGGATATTCAATCCCGATAAAGACGGTTTAACTAAAATAGATCACGTTAAAGAAATGCTGCGTAATGCTCATTATAGCAAAAAGGTTGCATTTAACACAGTACTTATGGATAGTTGGTATGCGACAACCTCGATTCTACTTCAAATAGAAACTATCGGTAAATATTACTATTGTCCTATCAAAAGTAATCGTTTAGTAGACGATAGCAACGGTAATAAGGCTTACTGTAGAGTTGATTCTTTGGATTGGAGTACTGATGATATTAGCAACGGTAAGATTATCAAGATTCATAAATTTCCTAAAGATCATAAAGTGAAATTATTCAGAGTAACTGTTTCTACCAACAGAACTGACTATGTCGTCACAAACGACATGGCTCAAAATTCGCTTGATGCTGTACAACAAGAGTATGGCTTCAGGTGGAAGATTGAGGAATTTCATCGTGAAGTCAAGCAAGTCACCGGTATTGAAAAGTGCCAATGTAGAATAGGAAGAATACAGAGAAATCATATAGCTTGCGCTATCATGGTCTGGAATTGTTTGAAAAAAGCTGCAAATGCTGCTTCTAGCACCGTATATCAGCTAAAGAGCGGGTTATTAAGGAACTATTTAATCCAGGAATTAAAGAGCCCTGTCGTGCGATTTGCGTAAGTCCTGACCATGTTCTATTAAAGTTTGGGCAAATTGTGGATTAACTTGGATTATTCCATCTAGATTTACATTCAATCCCTTATCTACCAATGCTGTCGCTACCGCTTGCGGTGTGTTAAACAATACTAGACCTCTTTCGAAACTGGACTAAATATGTTATAAAGTCGAATTTACTTAATTTAGAACTATATGAGATATAAAAATTTAAGCATTTTATCGGAAGAGCATTTTAGAAGATTAACAGGGGTAAGAAATAGTACATTTGAAAAGATGGTAGGGATTTTAAAGACAGAGAAACAAATAAATAGGAGGTACCAAGGTGGCAGAAGAGCTAGTCTTAGTATGGAAGACAGCCTATTAATGACACTTGAATATTTAAGGGAATACCGTACCTATTTTCATATAGCTAAGAATTATGGAGTTAGCGAAAGCAGTGCATTTAAAACAATTCGTTTTGTTGAAGACACTCTAATAAAACATCCGGATTTTGCTCTTCCAGGTAAGAAGGCTCTAGTTAAAAGCGGTATGGAGTATGAATTAGTTTTAATAGATGCTACAGAAAGCCCTATAGAGCGACCCCAAAAAAACAGAAATACTATTACTCAGGTAAAAAGAAAAGACATACGTTAAAGACTCAAATAGTAGTAGATAAGAAAAGCAAACGAGTCATATGCACTTCTTTTTCCAATGGTAAGCGTCATGATTTTAAATTATTTAAAGAATCAAGAACCCATATACTGCCTGAGGTTAAAGTGATTACTGATACTGGTTATCAAGGCTTACAGAAGATTCATACAAATTCTGAGCTACCAAAGAAAAAGAGTAAAAAGAATGCTTTAACTAAAGAAGATAAGAAAAATAATAGAAGTTTAGCAAGTGACAGAGTATTAAATGAAAATGTTATCGGTATGTTAAAGCGTTTTAAAATAATTGCTGATAAATATCGAAATAGACGCAAAAGATTTGGTCTTAGGTTCAATTTAATTGCTGGTTTATATAATTGGGAGCTTGGTAAATGAGTTTCGAAAGAGGTCTACTGTATTTACTGCATTCATATTCAAGAACTGCGCATTCACCTGTGGATATGCTAATATTGTGTTTACCAATCCTAGATCACCAGAGTTGATTACTGTAGTAATTACATTATTACCATAAGGCATTTGCATTAAATCTACTGGCGCCAAAGTCAATAATTGCTGCGCTAGATCAACTCGATCATGGGTAATTGCATAAGCAAACAATTCTGCGTGATTAATCTGCATATGGTCTAAATTATCACTAGCTAGAATCGTATTCATCAAGGTTGGGCAAATCTGACCTAAATGATCAATTGCATATTCAAACAATTTTTGTCCATTTACTAGCTGATTTACATTAACACCATGTTCTATTAAAGTTTGGGCAAATTGTGGATTAACTTGGATTATTCCATCTAGATTTACACTTAATCCCTTATCTACCAATGCTGTCGCTACCGCTTGCGGTGTATTAAACAATACTGTATTTGCCGCATTCATATTCAAGAATCCTGCATCTACCTGCTGATATGCTAATATTGTGTTTACCAATCCTAGATCACCAGATTTAATTGCTAAACTTATAGTATTTATTTGGTTATTATTAAGCACAGAAGTTACTATCTCAGTAAAATTTATTGGCCCATAAGTCAACAATTGTATCGCTACGTCTGGTCTCAGATACTCTACTGCATAAGCAAATATAGTTGTACCATTAAAATGAGCATTATGATCTAGGTCAACTCTTGCGATTAGAGCTTGTACTAATAGCGGTGTTGGAAGGTTCATCGGATTAATAGCATTCGCCAGTAACGGCAGACCATTATCTAAAATCTGATTAACATTCACATGCCTTACTTTCTCAATAAGAAGCTGCGCTAAATCATTATTCCCATTTTGTATAATAGTTTTTAGATCAATTTCTGGCACCCATACTAGCCCAGCTCCTGGAGTTTCTTCTAAAGCTTCTCTCAATAATACAACATCTTCCTGTTGCAAAAGATTATCTAATTTTTCCTTCATATATCCTCATTAACTTAATTTAAAATTTAAAGTAGTTTCATTTTTTATAGAATCACGAATATTAATTAATAAAATCCTAAGTGTCAATAATTTTAATTTATATTAAATCTTAATTTACTAAAAACATTTATTCTATTAACTTATACTCAGATACCAATAACCTTGGCACTAAATAATTATGTAATATTAAGCCTTGATTAGTAAAATAAATATGCTTATCCGAATATATTAACAGTCCTAAGTTGTAATAATACTTCACCATCTCCATGTTGATTACATCTTTCATTTCGATGCAATCGCTTAACCACCAAAGATTATTAATATTAATCCCTTCATTTAAACGTAGCCCCATCATCACACATTCAGTGATCGCTTCTGTTGCGCTTAAATTAGCTGATGACTGGATACCAGTTTTAGAGTTCAGCACAGCACTTAACCACTTTGCTGGATTATAATACATCATTATGCTACGCACAGAATTCTTGGATATAATCCTACTATGAGCTCCAGGACCAATACCTAGATAACTCTGGTAATTCCAATAAGTCAAATTATGCACACATTCATAAGAGTCTCTAGCGTAATTTGAAATCTCGTATCTTGTATAACCTTGTGTCGCAAGGTATTCCGTAGTCCATTCATACATTTGCGCTGCTAAATCATTATTTGGCAGCGCTAATTTTCCATCATGAAATAATTTATAGAATGCCGTACCTTTTTCAATAGTCAATTGATATAATGAAATATGTCCGGAAGCAAGTTCACATGCTTCCACTAATTCCATTTGCCACTCTTTTAGAGTTTGACCACTTCTAGCATAAATTAAATCAAATGATACTTTATCAAAAATATTATTGGCCTGGATAATAGCTTGCTTTGCCGCAACTATATCATGTTGACGACCAAGTTTAAGCAAATCCTTGTTTTTTAAAGCCTGAACCCCTATTGATACTCGATTAATCCCTGATGTTTTAAATTCTTTAAACTTATTTATCTCGAACGAAGTGGGGTTGGCTTCTAAAGTAATCTCGGTATTATTATCAATAATAGCTAATGAAGATATTTTTTCTATAATTCCTTCTACTACTCTAGGCTCCATCAAAGACGGCGTTCCACCACCAAAAAAAATTGATTTTATATATTTACCACCAAAAATACTGGAAAAATAGTCAAGCTCTTGCAAATATGACTTTAACCAAACATCATGGTTAATAGCTTCTGCCACATGAGAGTTAAAATCACAATATGGGCATTTAGCTAAACAAAATGGCCAATGTATATATATCGAAATATTATTGGACGTCACTGATAAGATCTCACTAAATTTCTTATCTTAACTATGTGTATATAGAATAAAAAAGCAAGGAGTATAAATATATGCTGAGAATTCAAGCACGGTACCGATATACAATCAACTGCAAAAATAGAATTTGTGAAAGAGAGATAATTATAGGTAAAAAACTTACTGGTCTTACCTATAGTTAACTATCCAAAACTATGATAAGACCAGTTCTTTGTTAAATTAAATTTAGTAATTTACTCAATTTTATCGACTGAATCCTCAGCACCACCTTTTTGATCTATTATTTCACCACCTAATTTTACTTCATCATGTGGAATGATAGTTTTATCTTCTATCAAATCTACTTCTTTGAACCCTTCTTCACCTTGGTTCTGTTGTAAATCTTGTTTCTGTTGTAAAATAGTACTGCTAATTAAATTTTCTGACAATAATCCTTCTTCTTGCTTCTCTTGCACTGGTTTCTCTTGTAACACTAACTTTTCAATTAGTTGTTCTGTCAAGTCTTTTGGCTTCTCATGTAATACTATACTTGTATCATTCTCATCTTTTATTATTTTTTCTTGGCTATCTTTTTTTGATAATGGTAGGCTTCCTTCTTCAAAATTTTCTTCTATTTCTTTTTCCTTCATATAACAAACTCCTTGTAGTATAGGAATTTCAAAAATTTTACCAAAAATATTTTTTTGAAAATTTTAAAATTTTCTTTAAAAATTTGGTTGTTAAATTGTGATATTAGAAATTATTGACACTTGTATAAAAATCTTCTCTTAAAATCTATCTCAAAATAGGCCAATTTTTTAAAATTATATAGCTAAACCCCTATAAAACGGTTATAACATGTACTTTTCAAACAGAGTGTCTACGTCACAGCGATATTTCCTTCTTCTAGATTTAGCTTGAGCCCATTTTGGTTCAATAGGATTCAAATCAGGAGAATAAGGCGGTAAGTACTCCAATATATGACCAGCTTTTTCTATCATAGTTTTTAAATACGGACTTTTATGGAAACTTGCATTGTCTGTCACAACCACGGAATTATTAGGTAATTTCGGTATTAAATCTTGTTCTACCCAGCTGTTAAAAATAACTGTATTAACATTGCCGTCAAAAATTGACACGGTTAGCAGCGATTTACCTACTAATGCCCCTATAACATTAGTTCTTTTTGACGGATGCCAATCATGAACACCATAACACCTCTTGCCTTTTGCCGAATATCCGTGAGTTCTAGGCGCGCTATGGACAAACCCGCTCTCATCGGTAAAGACAATAACTTTTTCCTCTGCCTCGTACTTTTTTATCTTATTCTGAAATTCTAACCTCTCTTCTTCTTTTGCCTTCGGATGTTTTAAAGCTTTTTTTATACGTAATGTTCAACTTCTTTAATGCTTTTTGTATTCCAGATTTACTCACTCCTAACCGCTCAGCTCTTTCATATTGATACGCGTCACTATATTGCACCACGTCTTCTCTCAATTTATCAATCGGTATTTTTTTCGAAGCTCTATTCCTATTCTTTAGAGGAGATATTTTTTTAGTCCATACAAATACCGTGTTTTTTCCTACTCCAAAACGTTTTGATATTGATTCAAAACTCATCTTCTCTTTTTCTTTGATAGCCAGTACTTTCTTTCTAAAATCTATCGAATATGTCATAACAATTATTTTAATTATACCCTTTGATTATAACCGTTTTATAGAGGTTTAGCTATATTAACGTGGCGTGAAGCAACGGTTCACCATATGAATATCACCGAGGCGTTCACAATAATTCATTGATCTTCACTAATAACAAGGGTGGAGATAAACCGTAATAAACCTGTCTCAGGCTCATAAATTGATTACAGTTTGGACAAGATAACGGATCTTTTTTAAAGTTTAACCAAATCATTAATCTCCAGTTCAATGACTTGATTTTCTTAGGTATAATTTGGTTTATCGCCTTATATACAATAGGTAGTTGTATTCCTCTAGTTCTGTTAGATAAAAAGCCGTAGTACCTTATTATTCGAAAATAACGATCGGGTATGTGCATAATCAGGCTAGATATAAACTGCAGTACAGGCATTGTGACGTGATCAATCGTGTTATTGTAGTGGTCAAGAAATCTAAACGTTACTTGCAGTCCATCATATTCCTCTATTCTTGCCTCAGAAATAGGAGGTCGTTTTATATATCGCCCTAAATAGTTTATGTTGCGTTTATGATCGTCTGATGGTTTTTGCAAATAAACATACCAACTGATTTCATATAGGCCGATCATCCAGTTGTTAAAATCGCCATCATTTTGATATTTCGACGGTAATTTCAAATTACTTGAGGCGTATTCTGAGCGAAATAACTCAAGAATTCTATGTCTCCACATTTTTTTAATAGGCTCGGCAGGGAAAAATAATTTACGCCAATTACCCTTGCTATCTATACCGCCGCAAGTAACCGATAAATGGATATGAACATTACGTTTTAAATCTCTACCGAAGGTGTGCAGGGCAGTAAATATAGCGACTACAATCTTTTTCTTTGTTGCTATTTCCTTAATAATTCCGGCGGCAACAGCAGAAATTAATCCAAACAGATTGCGATTAAGCCAAAATATTGGCCATAATGAGTCGGGCATTGTAAATGTAATGTGCTGCCAACGTGTCTTTGGTAGAACATTGGTAGCTTTACTTATCCATTGATCTGTTTGCTTCTTACCGCAACGAGAACAAAATCTACCTTTACAACTAAATACTACTGATTTACCGTGATCACATGTAGGGCAGCTATAACTCTTAAATCCTAAATATTTCGTTCCGCACAATATAACTTTAGTAACGTTAAAGATAATACCATACCTCAGCTCGCTATATTTTTCAGTGAAATCGACGCCAATTACCCCGATCAAGAAAAATATGTTTTATAGAGATTCCTTTACCGATTATTTCCATCTTTTACTCTGATTATTTGTAATGACTTGCATATTACCTTTGATAACAGAAGTTGGCAAGAGATGTAAAAAGCTAAGCTGCCACCGATAGGTGGCTTATCTTGGATTTAGCGCCAGTTTATGTATAGCAAAGAGCAGTAGGTAGTGACATTAAATTTAATGTCACTACCTTACTGGCAAAAGCTATAATTTAAAAATTCTTGGCGTCATTAGGCAAGTATATGACGCAAAAATTAAATAAGTATGAATTAGTTCATAATATCAAATATGAATTACTAATAATTAGGCAAAAAAGCAACTATATAGCTTAGCTTCGATAACGTCTCAAATAACCACAGTACCACCGCCTTCATATTCATCAGCAATCTGCACAATATACGGCACATGATCCGATGGTCGTTGCCAATTTCTTGCATCGACAACTGCCTCTATCGCTATTAATCTGTTCTGGAGATTATTACTTACCCAAATATGATCAAGCCTGCGTCCACGATTGGATTTTTGCCAGTCAATACTTCTATAACTCCACCAAGTATAAAATTTTTCATGTACTGGAACAAAATACCTGGCACTATCAATCAAACCTAAAGAATTTTGTAAATTAATTAAGGCAGCACGTTCTATGTCAGTATGACTAACCACCTTGGATAATTGTTTGCTGGACCATACATCATGCTCTAATGGCGCAATATTTAAATCGCCTGCCAAAATAATTTTACTCTCTTGATCGCGATTAGCTTTAAACCATTCCTGAATCAATTGCACATATTCCAACTTATGTTTAAATTTAGGATTTTCGTTAATATCTGGGATATCACCACCAGCAGGAATATAAAAATTATGAATTTCAAGATCAGCAATTTTTACTGCTACGTGCCTTTTATCATCGTTATATAACTTAATAGAGAAACTTGCATCAATAGGTAGCTTTGATAGGATAGCTACACCATTATATGATTTTTGTCCCTGATAATAGAGGTAGCGGTAACCTATCTCGTGCAGTGCATTATATGGAAATAAGTCATCACTAACTTTAGTTTCCTGCAACAAGATAACATCAGGATTATGCACACTCACTAAGTGTTTAAGTAAAACCATTCTTAAACGGATGGAATTAATATTCCAAGTAACTATTTTCATTAAAGATAATTCTATTTATGTATAGCTAGAGTCAGTTAGGTGGTAACAGTTAAATTTTAAGGCGAAGAAGCTCCACATATACTTAATTTATTTTTCGCACAACCTTACCTTAAAATTTAACTGTTACCACCTAACTGACCGACGCTATAGCTGATCTAATGCTGCCGTTACTATCCGCTTTACTAAGCGTAACATTTTAGCTTCTGGACTAGTATTTTTTGCTGCCCATTTTTTGATCCATGGCTCAGCAAGTTGCCACATATTAATCTCAGGATCCAAGCTATGACCTATTCCCTCTACTACTACCATCGTTTTTTGTAATAATAAAAGCTGAGGCTGAGTTTCCATACCAAAATCTTCGGTAATTTTGAATAACTGCGCCAATAGCTTGCCTATCGAAATCTCCTTGATTGGCAAGCCAATAATCGGTTCAGAAACAGCTCGACAACTCTGAGCAAATAATTCGATATTACAATGCGGAGGAATATAACCGGCTCTTAAATGAATTCTGGCGACAGTCTTATAATCACGTTGTAAAAAAGCAAATAAAATCTCAGCAATAGCAAGGCGATCTTTCTCTGGCAACCTTCCCATAATACCGAAATCTAATAATCCGATACTACCATCTGCTCTTACTAAAATATTACCAGGGTGCAAATCAGCATGAAAAAATCCATCTCTATAAGCTTGATTAAAAAATAATACTGCAATTTTTCTAGAAATAAGATCTGGCTCTAACCGATCAGCAATCAATTGCTCCATATTATATATAGATATACCATCTACCCATTCGGTTACCATCACTTGTTGTGCAGTCATTGCCCAGTAAATTTTTGGTATATATACATCCAGATCATTTTTAAAATTGTCTGACATTTCTGAAGCCGCAGCTGCTTCCAATCTTAAATCTAGCTCTGATAACATGCTGGATTTAAACACATCGATAACTTCAACAATCTTTAGCCGTTTCAATTTTATAAAAATTATTGGTAATATTCGAGCAAAGAAATATAACAACTTAATATCATTATTATACTTCGTATAAATTTGCGGCCGCAAGATTTTTACCGCGACCTTTTCCCCAGTTGGTAATATTGCTTGATGTACTTGTGAAATAGAGGCTGCTGCAAATGGTTTATCTTCAAACACCGCAAATAATTCTTCCGTGCTTACCCCCAAAGACTGTTTAATCATTTGCTTAGCTATAGCACTACTAAATGGTGGCAAACTATCCTGCAGATATTTCAAATTCTCTGCTACTGCAACTCCAACTAAGTCAGGTCTAGTCGATAGTGTCTGACCAAGTTTGATATAAATTGGCCCTAATCGTTCAAAGCAAGTAGTTAAACGTTTGCCAAAACTAGCCTTTGGTTTTTTGATTAACCCTAGAGGATAAAATATTAATTCAAGTAATTTTCCTAGGATTTTGATATAAATAGGGAATGTCACCCCATTACAATGAGTGAATAATTGTAATCTGCTTACAATGACTAATATACGCAATAAGTCAAATATGATTCTCATTAAGGCTACACTATAAGTTATAATTTATAACCGCTGTGAATAGCAACCACACCAAAGCTAAGGTTCTGATAATGCACCTTACTAAAACCAGCTCGTGATATCATTTCGCTAAAAGTTTGTTGATCCGGAAACATATTGATGCTTTCGACTAAATAATTATATGCTGCTTGGTTACCGGTAACTATTTGGCCAATTTTGGGGATAATATTAAAGGAGTAAAGGTTATATAATTGTTGCAAACAATCAGATTTCACCTTAGAAAACTCCAGACACAAAAATTTTCCGCCTGGCTTTAGCACTCGGAAAGCTTCAGTTAACGCTTGTTGTATCTGCTTCACATTTCTGATACCGAATGCTATGGTATAATAATCAAAACTATTATTTGCGAATGGTAGCTGTTCAGCATCTGCACATACATACTCCAATCCATGAATTATATTATTATTAATAGCTCTAGCTAAAGCAATTTTTAACATCTCTTGATTAATATCACAAATCACTATCTGCGGATGCTGTTGTCTAATTTTTGCCCTATTAATAATACGAAATGAAATATCGCCAGTTCCACCAGCAACGTCTAAAATATTAGCGTTTAAGTTAGGAATTTTTTTTACATATTCATCTTTCCATAAACGATGAATACCAAAACTCATCAGATCATTCATCAGATCATATTTAGTGGCAACATCTGTAAAAATTTCATTAACTAGACCTTGCTTTATAGAGTCACTAGTTTTCTTAAACCCAAAATTAGTTGATGTTGATGGATCATCTTGATTAATCATAAAAATTACATCATCATTAAGTATATATAATAACCAAATTTCAATCCACTACAGATCAATATCGTACTAACCATAGGAAATTTACTAAAGCCCGCAATCACTGGTACAAACTTACCAAAAAAAGGAATTATACTTAATAATAGAAATATTCTATTATATTTTGCTAATTTTAATAACCTATTATTGCGTACAAGCTGTTGTTGCTCTATTCCAGTTCGATCAAAAATATTATACAATACTTTGCCAAAAAAATAATTAGCAAAATTTGCTACCAAACTAGCAACTGTTACCACAATAATAGTGATTTCTCTATTAGCAGTGTTAAAGGCTTTGATGGTATAAACCATAATTTCCTTGCTGGTATTAATCGCCAAACCACTAACAAAACTATCGGTAAATAACAGCAGATATATTTCAATTTTACTCACGGAGAATATACAGTAAATTATGATGAATTAGGATAGTTTTATAGAAGTTATACTGAATTCATTTCAGTATCTTATGCAATTGTCGACAGATCCCGAACGAAGAAACCATCATCCCGAAAACAAGTTCGGGATGACCTTCTGTGTGGCCGAGATACAGCTAGATATTGCGCAAATCTAGGTGTACTGGATAGGTCCTTCAGTAAGCCCATGGACAAATTGATGAAGATAAGGATCATCTGCATCTTCCATTTCTTCTTTTGAGCCATACCAGATAATCTTACCCTGATAAATTAACGCCACATCGTTCGCTATTATCGCCGCACTATTAAGGTCGTGGGTAATAGTTATAGTAGTTGCCCCAAGTTCTGCTCTAACCTTAATAATCAACTCATTAATAATATTTGCCATAATTGGATCAAGCCCAGTGGTAGGCTCATCAAAGAAAATGATTTCTGGATTACTACAAATGGCTCTAGCAAGAGCAACACGTTTTTGCATTCCACCAGACAATTCAGCGGGATAAAAATTTAATATTTTTTCTGATAAGCCTACAGATTCAAGCTTATCTACTGCCATAGATTGTTTATCACTCTTTGAAAGCTGATATAATCTTTCAGCAAAAAAAGTGATATTATCCTGCACTGTCAATGAATCAAACAAAGCACCATTCTGAAATAAGAATCCACATTTCTTCATAATATCAAATCTAGTTTGGCTAGACATAGACGTAGTATCAATGCTATCAATAATAATACTACCACTATCAGGAGCAATCAACCCGATAATAGTTTTAATTAGAACTGATTTACCAGTACCAGAGCCACCTAAAATAACCAACGAATTCCCTTGTTTAATATCCAAGTCAATACCGTTTAACACCGTATGCCGACCAAACGATTTATATAATGATTGAATTTTAATTTTTGCCATATTTGATGTCTTGTATATCCTGCTCAATTTTATCTAACCGAGAGTTTATTTTATCCATTGTATGAGCTACCCACAAAGCCAGTATGCTAAACCCTATTATTTTATCTACATAGCCAGCAACTTTTGCTCCAAACAGGGAAATAGTTATAAATTCCAGACCTGACCAAACAAACCAGAAAAAACCGATAATAAAAAGTATCCCTAAAACAACACCCAGCTTCCGCGGCCATCTATCCATGACATATACTCGCTTTATATATTAATTGCATTAATGTAGCTTATTTATAATAAAATTCAAACAAAACATTAATTTAATCTATGAGAATTATATCTCAAAATATCCAAATTTTTGTCTGAACGAAGAAAGTATCATATTGTTCCGAGTTCAAGTACTGAACTGTTGCGCAAATTAATCTGCAAAGGTAGAGTTTGTGAGAGAGGTCTACTACTAAAAGTACTAATCGTTTTTGTTACCACTAGATCTTCCTCTTATATCTTATTTTTTGCTACTAAAACCAACTAGAGTAGTCATTACTACTAGTATGGCACACATAATAGATAATGCCGGATAATATAATGCACTAATCGCAAACACCATTAATAATAAGTTGCAAAATATTATTCGCCACACCACTTGCTTATTGCTAAAACCATTCCTTATTGCTTGTTGAAAGAAATGTTTTAAATGTGGCTGCCAAATTTTTTCTCCATTAATCAGTCTAATTAGTATAGTTAAACCGCCATCAGCTAAATAATAAAGGCTGGCAATGCTTGCTGCAGCAAATAGGCGTGCACTTGAAGCCGAAATTAATAGCAGACATACTCCTATTAGAAAACCAAGACTAATACTACCAACGTCACCAATAAATATTTGAGCTGGAGACCAGTTAAATATTAAAAAACTTATAGAACAAGCAAGTAATATTACTGCAATAACTATTATAAGTTTTGCGTTGAGGATTATCTCATATTTCAAATAACAGAGTAATAATATTGTTATTGATAAATGGATTGATTCCACCGCAGTGATACCATCAATGCCATCCAGGAAATTGTAAATATTAAGAAATGCGGTGAGCGCTATTGTTGCAAAGATAAAATCTACAAATACAGGTACTTCTTGATGCAATAAAGTTGTTGGGTATAAAAATAACAAGATTGCTGATGCTGAACAAATTAAATGGATGATAAACCTTGTTAATACAGAAATTGCTCTGATGTCGTCTAAAAATGACACCAGCGCAATTACTAAAAATAATGGTAATAGCTTAAAAATACCAGTCATTTGATTGAAGAAGAAATACTCGAATGCACTTCCCAAAACAACCAGTACCAGTACTATAGCAAGACCACCACCGCGTGGCGTAGTTACCTGATGAACTCTCCGATTATCAGGCTTATCTACTATGCCAAATAACCATAATTGTTGAATTAGTAGTTTGGTCAGGATAAAAGATCCTGCTAGAGCTAGCAAGAACAATACACTTAATTGTATAATAGAAGAGTTCATAATAATAAGTTTGATTTAAAACTATAATATTCTCCACCGGCAATAATGACATGATCATGGACGGAAATACTAACGGCACTACAAACTTCTACTATTTTTTTGGTTAGTTCCAAATCGCTTTTTGATGGTGTGGGGCTACCGCTTGGATGATTATGAGTCAGTATAATTGCTCCAGCCTCATGAAATAAAGCACGTTTAATGATTTCTCTAGGATATACTGCTGCTTGGTCAATAGTACCTACCGACATTAACTCATCGGCAATCAAAATATTTTTTTTATTTAAAAATAGCACTTTAAACTGCTCAATTTTTAAACTTCCCATTGTTGATTTTAAATAGTCAAGTAGGTCGCTCCAGCAACCAATAATATTATTATTCACAATTTTTTGTTTTAATACTCTATTGATGAGTTCACGCACTACATAAAGGTTAATACAAAAATTTTTGTTAATTTCTTCTATTAGTAATAATTTATCTTTATCAGCATTAATTAACCCAGACAAACTACCAAATTGGTTTAGTAATTTTTTGGCGATAGGTTTAACATCTCGTCTAGGAATAGCTGTAAACAATAATAATTCCAATAATTCATAATCGGCAAAACTGTCTAACTGATGATCCAGAACTTTTTGCCGTAACCGTGATCGGTGGCCAATATAATGGGGTTGCAATTGATTATCTTGCATATGGAGGATAATGCAAATTTTTTGGTGATAAGGTAAATATTTCGTAACCAGTTTGAGTTACTCCGATAGTATGTTCAAACTGTGCTGACAAAGATTTATCACGTGTAGTTACAGTCCAACCATCTAAGCGACTTAAGATAGTATCAGGAGCCCCAGTATTTATCATCGGCTCAATGGTAAAAAACATACCTTCCTTTAAAATTGCCCCGGTACCCTTTGTTCCGTGGTGAAATACTGTTGGTTCAGTATGAAAGATCTTCCCAACACCATGACCTGTATAATCTCTGACTACGGAATAATTATTCTTTTCAGCATAGCTCTGGATTGCGTGTCCTATATCACCAAGATGTACGCCTGGTTTTACCTGTTCTATGCCTAGCATCATCGCTTCATAAGTAATCTGAATCAAACGTTTTTGTTTAATACCAATATTGCCAACATAATACATCCGACTATTATCTCCGTGCCAACCATCAACGATAACAGTAACATCAATATTAACAATATCACCATCTTTTAATTGGCGATCATTTGGAATACCATGACACACCACGTGATTCACTGAGGTACAAATTGATTTTGGAAATCCACGGTAGTTTAATGGTGCTGGAATAGCTTTGCGAGCAATAATAAAATCATGACACAAATCATTTAGGTGATTTGTTGTTACTCCAGGATACACATGATCAGTAATAAAATCTAATGTTTCTGCAGCTAATTTTCCTGCTACTCGCATCTTAGCAAAATCTTCTGCAGAATGAATCGTAATAGCCATTAGTTGACCTCTCAAGTTATTTTTCTAACTCATCAATTAATTTCCACAATTTGTTTCTTGCTTCGTCTCTCGCTCTAAAGCTGGCAAAAGTGTCTTGTTTTTTATCATCTGCAATATGGCTTGCAAATATAATGATTCGTCCGTCTTTTTCAATCCAGCCAACAAACCAGCCATGCTGCAGCTCTAATTTTTTAGTTCTATCCATGTTTAGCTGCCGACCATTTCCTGTTTTTCCATAAAGCTTCCAGCCGCCTGACAATTCTTCTCTAAACATGATTTTTTTTGTCATGGAATGAGATTTTGTACTTACAGGCAATGCATTATCAACTAATTTTTGTAAGAATATCGTTTGCTCGGATGGTGAAATTTCAAGAGAACTTGACAGCCACGAGTTGGTTAGTCCATTATTTTTACCTTTGTCTCCTGAAACATCTTGATTTCCATAGTTAAATTTTACGACATAATCTGTAAATTTCTCTATTCCAAGTTTTTGTGTTAAAACTTGAGAATACCAAACGCAACTATCTCTCATCCATGTTCTAGGATTATGAGCTCCCTTGCAAACATTAATAAAAAGATCATAACCTTCTTTAAACGGCCACTCAGGATGAGTTTCATCTTCCAAAACCTCTACATCATAACCCATCAGACTGAGCAGAATCTTGAAGGTGGATTCAGGAGCATAGCGCGTCCCGCAATCTCCTTCTTGTTTAATGACTTTGTTATTTTCTTTAACTAAAAAGCATTTTCTTTCTGCCATTGCTGGAGTGCTAAATAACAACATGGCACTTAAAAATAAAATAGCTTTTTTCATAACTTATCTTCTAATCCTAGGGAATAATTATTTGTATATTATATTTTACTATTTCTGCATCTTTAGTAATTAAAGGTATGTTTTCATATATACTCTGGGCTATTAACATTCGGTCAAATGGATCTCTATGAATCATGGGTAGATCATCTAACTTTGCAATATGCTCATGAGTAATATTCAATAATTCATATCCATGTTCCTGTAATTGAGATGCAAACTTATCTGGTAAGCTAATTTTATTTAATGACTTCTTTATTTGTAATTCCCATAAAGAAGCAACGCTAACAAATATAATATTATCAACATTAATAAGCAATTTTTTAGTCTCAACATTTAGTTTTTCTGGTTCACATAGTCCCCAGATAAGAGTATGAGTATCAAGCAGTACTCTCATATTTAATCCTTGATACCCAATTTAATAGCAATATCCTCTGGCCATTGATCAAAGTCTTCAGAAAAAGTAATTTTATTTTTAAACATCCCTAATCTATTAAAATGTTTGATAGCTTTGTATTTGAGAATTCTAGCTATAGGTTTACCAGCTCTTTCTATTATTATTTCTTCATCTTTTTCTTCCAGTTCTTTAAGTAGAGCGGATAAGTGCGCTTTCGCAGCAGTAACATTTACTGATTTCATAAAATTAACTGATTTTGTTGCTAATTTTATTATAGTCAGATCGGATCTGGTTTGTATATATTTTTATCAACTATGCAATTGACCTTTCAACAACTTATTAACTAACGTAGGATTTGCTTTGCCGTCGGTTTTTTTCATTATTTGCCCAACAAAAAAGCCAAATAGCTTTTCTTTACCATTTCGATACGCAGTTACAGATTCTACATTCTCTTCTAACACCTGGTTAATAATCAACAAAATCTCATCTTGATTGGAAACTTGTACCAACCCCTGTTCTTCAATAATTTGTTGTGGCGATGCGCCAGTATCAAACATGATTTCAAAGACAGTTTTGGCAATTTTCCCAGAAATCACCTCACCTTCGATTAATTTAACCATATTCCCAAGCATTAAGGGTGTAATCTTACACTCTGATAGTTCTATATTATTTTTGTTGAGCTTGCCGAATAATTCACTAGTGATCCAGTTAGCTGTGATTTTGGGGTTACCAATCTTTATCGCCGTTTCAAAATATTTAGCTACCGCTTCATCCATTACAAT
The DNA here is from genome assembly GCF_963422225.1 of Candidatus Trichorickettsia mobilis. Lineage (NCBI taxonomy): Bacteria > Pseudomonadati > Pseudomonadota > Alphaproteobacteria > Rickettsiales > Rickettsiaceae > Candidatus Trichorickettsia > Candidatus Trichorickettsia mobilis. The sequence continues at coordinate 1,111,692 of NZ_OY728607.1, read as the reverse complement.
CACTTCAGCATCATAATTACTAATACCCAACTCTTTGACATATCTAGTTACTTTAGCATCAGGTAATTCTGGCAATGTTTTTGCAATATCATCAACTAGCTCTTGTAATAATCTTACTGGTAATAAATCAGGATCAGGAAAATAACGATAATCCTGAGAATCTTCCTTTAATCTCATAGTTCTGGTCTCACCGGTATCGGCATCGAATAACCTGGTTTCTTGAGCAATTATACCGCCATTTTCTAAAATACTTACTTGACGCAGCGCTTCAAATTCTATGGCTTTGGCAATGTGGCGCACAGAATTTATGTTTTTGATCTCACATCTAGTGCCGAGTGGTGCGCCAGCTTTGCGTACTGATACATTGGCATCACAACGTAGTGACCCTTTTTCCATATCGCCATCGCAACTACCAATGCAACGTAATATACTTCTAAGTTTCTTTACATATTCCGCAGCTTCAAATGGTGAACTCATATCTGGTTCAGTAACTATTTCCATTAAAGCAATACCACAGCGATTTAAATCAATAAAGCTTGAAGTAGGAGACTGATCATGTAAGCTTTTGCCTGCATCTTGTTCAAGATGCAAACGATTTATTCTGATAATTTTTGCTGTTCCGTCTTCAAGAATAATAGTAATTTGACCATTCTGTACTATCGGTTGATAAAATTGTGAAATTTGATAACCTTGAGGTAAATCCGGGTAAAAGTAATTTTTACGGTCAAATACTGAATATAAATTAACTTTGGCATTTAAGGCTAAACCGGTTTTGATAGCCTGATATACACAATATTCATTTAATACTGGTAACATTCCTGGCATTGCTGCATCTACTAATGATACTTGTGAATTTGGCGCTGCACCGAATGAGGTAGAGCTGCTTGAAAAAAGTTTGGATTTAGATGATATTTGTGCGTGAACTTCAAGCCCGATTACATATTCCCAGTCTCCGATGACATAAGCCATTAGAATCCTCCCGGTATAAAATTGACATTACTCCTTGTGCGCTCAATGGCTGCAGCCACTTTGAGAACATTATACTCATCAAGAGTAGAGCCAATAACTTGCATTCCAAGTGGCAGCCCATCTGCAGAAAGCACAGCTGGTACAGAGATGCATGGCAAACCAGCAAGACTTGCTGGAATAGTGAAGATATCGTTTAAATACATAGTTACCGGGTTATCTTGTTTTTCGTCAACGCCAAAAGCAGCTGAAGGTGCTGACGGTAATATTATTGCATCGACTGTGGTAAAGGCTGTTTTAAAATCATTGGCAATTAACCTGCGTACTTTTTGTGCTTTTAAATAATAAGCGTCCATGAATGCTGCCGATAATACATAAGTGCCAATCATTATTCTACGCTTTACTTCAGCACCAAAACCTTCCGAGCGTGTTAAAGCATAAAGTTCATCAATATTTATCCGCTCCTTTTTCGTTCGATGACCATAGCGAATACCGTCATATCTGGCAAGATTTGATGAGGCTTCAGCAGAAGCAATAACGTAGTAAGTAGGGATGGCGTAATTGGAGTGAGATAGATCGATATTAATAATTTCTACCCCTTCTTGTTTAAGGGCGTTAATGGTTTCCTGCCACATATTAATAATCTCTGCTGCAATTCCTGGAGCAGTCATCAGACTCATCGGCACTCCTACCTTTAAGCCTTTTACCGACTTATTACATGCGGATACAAGTTCAGGCACTGCTATATCTATCGAAGTTGAATCTCGGTCATCAAATCCCATCATTGTTTCCAACATTCTAGCGGTATCTTCTACAGTCCTGGTAAAAATCCCAGCCTGATCAAGAGAGCTTGCAAAAGCGATCATTCCCCACCTTGAACAGCGACCATATGTAGGTTTCATCCCAACTATACCAGTAAATGCTGCCGGTTGACGAACGGAACCACCAGTGTCGCTACCAAGCGCGGCCATGGCAGTAAAACTGCTGACAGCAGCGGCAGAACCACCTGAGGATCCGCCTGGTACCAAATCTTGAGTAATATTATTTGCTCGCCATGGATTAATAACATTGCCAAAATGACTGGTAATATTCGCTGAACCCATAGCAAATTCATCCATATTAGCTTTACCCAGCATAATTATCCCTTGATCTCTAATATTCTGACTAACTCTGGATTCATATGTTGGCACAAAATTAGCAAGCATCTTGGAACCAGCAGTAGTCTTAACTCCTTTAGTGCAAAATAAATCTTTGACGGCTATGGGAATACCCTCAAGCTTACGGGCTTGCTGAATCCGGTAATGCTGATCAGCGATATGGGCTTGCTCCAGAGCTAGCTCGAATGTCTCTGTAATATAGGAATTCAATTGTCGCTGTTGAATTATCCGGTCAATATGAGCTTCAGTTAGTTCTACGCTTGAAAATTGCTTGTTTTGCAAACCACTTAAAGCTTGGCTAATCGTTAATTTTGTCAGTTCATCCATATTGCAACTTCTTTTATGGTAAATTCAAAAATATAGGTCACTAAGTAGACACGTCATTGCGAGACCATTTAAGGTCGAAGCAATCCAGTCATTTGCCATACGAGCTGGATTGCTTCAGGCAAAGCCTTCGCAATGACGAGACCTGTTCATAAATAATGACGAGCTTGTTCATAATGAATAGGAATACTGCCAGTTCGTTTCCTAAATATCTTGATGCCTATGATTAAAATGCTATTTAATTTACTCTAGTATTTTAGGGACTATATAACACTTAATCTCTTTGGCAAAATTTGCATTATTATCAGGAACATTAGCAAACAATTCATCGGCAATACTGACACTAGTAACAACATCTTTACGCATTCTTGGTGTCATATCACAAGCAGAAGTTAATGGAGTAATATTACTGCAGTCTACCTCATTTAATGTATCTATCATCTTCATGATCTCAGTCAATTCTTCGGCAAAATTTGTTATCTCGTCAGTAGTAAAATGTAATTTGGCTAATTTTGCGATTTTGGTAACGTCGTTAGGAGTAATCATTTATACCTTTATTTTTTACTACGTTTCTTCTTGCCATCAGTAGTCTTATTAAATCTACCAATATTCTTGATAAAAGTTTGGATGCCATTCTGTTCTGTACCATAAGCTTTAGTATATTCACTTACCACTTCAATATCTTCTGAATGATCATCATTTAATACTACTACTTCTTCGATAATATTATCTTTAGTAAATTTTATTTTTACAATTCGTTGTTCGATCGTTTTTGGTTGGAACCATGCACGTTTTCCCATAAACCTGTGTACGTAATACCAAGTATCTGGAGTGTAATCCGGAATGATAGTCGGAGTACCGATTAACTCTTCTACCTCTGCTTTAGTTAGATTCTTGTTTTCTAATTTATTGATAGTACTATCGTCAACATATTGTCCCCTTACGTCCAGTGTTTGACAGCTAGTAGTAAATAACAACATTGATAGCAAGGCTAGTATAGGAATAAAAATTTTCATATTGTCACTTAAATATAATCTAGATTTCAGAATTGAAATATAGTACACTGCGCGGGTCTTTGACAAATACTTTTTGATCGGCTTTAGTAAATTGTTGCGTGGATAACAATTAGTACTATAAAAAGCCAGTTAAAATATAGAAGAATATTATACTAATATTGAGTAAATTGAGGATTTAATGGCAGTACCAAAAAAGAAAACATCAAAATCACGTCGTAACATGCGTCGTTCTCATCATGCACTAGGTAAGATCAATGTGATGGTGGATAGTCGTACCGGTGAATATAAACTACCGCATCATGCGTCATTAATTGACGGAACATATAATGGACGATTAGTGATTGCTAAAAAAATAGATACTGATGAAGCAGTTTGATAGCAATTTGCTATCAGTGAATCCTGATTTTATAGGTCTAAGAGCCTGTCTTTAAAGTGCATATAAGGGAGGAATTTTTAGAAAAAAGAAGTCGAGTACCGCAGTGTACTCTTGGTTTATTGCGGAACGGAGACGAGTTTTGACAACAAAATTACCTCTTAGATGCACTTTTAAAGACAGGCTCTAAATGGTGTGTAAGATTATATGGCGTGTAAGATTATTGGATGTGGTGGTTATTTACCAAAAAACATAGTAACTAACCTAGATCTAGAGTCGTTTGTTGATACTACAGATGAGTGGATAAAATCAAGAACTGGAATTTTACAAAGACATCTAGCAGCAAGTGATGAATATACCTCACATTTGGCATACAAAGCTGCCGAACATGCTTTGCAAGATGCTAATTTGCTACCAACTGATATTGATTTAATCATTGTCTGTACGACAACGCCAGATAATAGCTTTCCTTCTACCGCCACCAAAGTACAAGGATATTTTGCATTAGGAAATATCCCATCATTTGATTTACAAGCAGTGTGTTCGGGTTTTATTTATGGGCTGCAGGTAGCTGATAGTTTAGCAGCATCTGGGAAATATAACACCATATTACTAATTTGCGCCGAAAAAATGTCATCTTTACTAGATTGGGGTGATCGAAATACTTGCGTGTTATTTGGTGATGGTGCCGGAGCAGTGGTTCTACAACGTAAGAGCGTTGATAATAATGGATTTTTATTTGCGTCACCTAAAATAGAGGTGAATTCTGGTGTAATTGATAGTCAGATATATTCCAATGGTAGTTATGGTGAGCTGCTATATACTGATGGTGGGGTGAGTTCTAACGGCCAAAGCGGTAAAATTAAGATGAAAGGTCCAGCTTTATTTAAAAATGCCGTTGAAAAAATGACTGATTCAATGATCGAGATTTTAGCAAAAAACAATTTAACTATTGCTGATATTAGTTATTTGATACCTCATCAAGCTAATCTCAGAATTATTCAGTCAATTATTGACCGACTTAATGTCGACGAAAATAAAGTAATAAAAACAATAGCTAAACACGCGAATTGCTCGGCATCGTCAATTCCATTAGCTCTCTCTGAGTTAAAATCATCAGGTTCATTAAACGAAGGCGATATTATCCTTTTTACAGCTTTTGGAGCAGGGTTAACTTGGGGATCGGCGTTAATCCGTTGGTGATGTATAGCACAGAGCGATAAGCCTAGTGACGTTGAATTTAAAGGCGAGCTTGCGGAGTGTACAAAAGTACGTGAGCACAAGCGAGTCCTACAAAATTTAATATCACTAGCTTATCGCTCAAAGCTATACTCGGTAAAAACGAGAGTGTTCAATGAACCATACGCGTCAAGTTAAGGAAAAGAGACGGTACCGTCGTCTTGCTTGGGCACTTCTTAAGCATCATTGTGAGCTCTCGACTGCGCGTCATTGCGAGACGAAGTCGAAGCAATCCACAATTAGGCTATACGGATTTTCTAGATTGCCACGGGAGCGAGCTCCCTCGCAATGACGGGTTGAGTAGCTCAAGCAAGACGATTGAGCGTCAATTTTCCTTCACCTGATCGTATGCTATTAAACGCTCTCAGTAAAACGAGTATTTTATAACTAGATTGCGTTGTCGTTCTTGAGTAAAAAAGTAGAGTAAAATATTATGAATACTACAAATCAAAATTCTATTACTATTACCAAGGAAAAGATCACTTCCATGCTAAAATCAAAAGTAGGGTTCTCTGGCATGGTCTGTGAAGAAATAGTAAATCAAATTTTTAACCAGATGCAAGTTATTTTAAAAAGTGAGCAGAAGTTAGTATTGCAGAAGTTTGGTAGTTTTAGTATCAATAATAAAAAAGCAAGACCTGGTCAAAATTTGCAGACCAAAACTCAGATTATTATTGAGCCAAGAAGCGTTATCAGTTTTTCTCCTGCTAAATATTTAAAGAATATAATTAATGATCATCATGAACTAAAATGATTGAAAATTTACAATGTAAAAAATACTATTCAATTGCTGAAGTAACAACCATGCTCCATATACCTGCTCATCAGTTACGTTATTTGGAGAAGGTTTTACCAAATTTTACTGTTACTAAAATTAAAGGCCGACGATATTATACTCAACAAAATATCGCATTAATTAAAACCAGAGTCAAAGAGCATTCTTATAATCTATTTAATTTGGATCATAATACTATAATTAATCAAATAGATATTTTGATGCATAAATTTTGTCAACTCTCGTCCAATATTAATAATGTAATCAATAGATTATAAGGTTTTTAGGTAAGTGTCACAATAACTACTATATGATCTAGGTAACGCAGATAAAAAAGCTTTAGTGAAAGTATTGGTTTCACTTAGGTGCTTTTAATAAAAAAACGCTGCCGATTATGTAGCAAAAATTTGGGTCTTGGTAGAGCCTACTGTTTTTAAATATCTAAAAGAATTGAGAAAATAATGAGCATAAATCCATTTAAACTGGAAGAATATTTATCACGTCACGAGTTCTCGGCTAAATATCTGCTATGCTGCTCGGATGCAGAAAGCTTTCAAATGTCAGAGATTTTGAGCTTTGCATCTCCTGAAGATAAAAAATTATGGGATAATTTACGTCTTAGTTATACAGAAGCACCGGGGTTACCTGCTTTACGTAAATCGGTAGCAGATGAGCTCTACAGCGGTCTTGAAGTAGATAATATCCTCATGTTTGCTGGTGCTGAAGAAGTTATATTTTGTGCACTTCATACTTTGATTGAAGCTGGTGATCATGTCATTGTTTTAACACCTTGCTATCAATCACTTCTTGAAATTCCAAAATTGAAAGGGGCAGATATATCAGAAGTTTCGTTAAAAGAAGAAGATAACTGGTGTATTGATTTAAATTCTATTCAAGATGCGCTCCAGCCAAACACAAAATGCATAGTCATCAACTTCCCTCATAATCCCACAGGACAAGTGATAGAGGAGGATAAGTTAAAAGGTTTAATTGATATCTGTAGTCGAAGGGTATTTGGTTGTTTTCAGATGAGGTCTATAGACTTCTTGGAGACATGAATAAACCATGGGCTCCTCCTGCTGCATGTTTATATGATAAGGCTCTATCACTGGAGTGATGAGCAAAGCCTTTGGCATGGCAGGCCTCAGAATTGGCTGGATTGCATGTCAGGATCAAGTTATTTTGAAGAAGATAGAGCATATGAAGCATTACACTTCCATATGTAACAGTGCACCGGCTGAAATCCTAAGCCTTATATCCCTACACAATAAGGATTATATCCTTAAGCGCAACAACAAAATTGTAGAAGAGAATTTAAAAATTCTAGATCAACTCTTTATAGAATATGGTCATTTATTTCAATGGGTGAAACCGCAAGGAGGATGCGTGGGTTTTGTGAAATATAAAGGCTTGGAAGTTATAGATTCCTTCTGTGATAGATTGCTACAAGAACAAAGTGTTCTGTTGATGCCCGCATCAATCTATAGCCATCAAGGCAACTACTTCAGAATTGGATTTGGTAGAAAAAATATGCCAGAGTGTCTTGAAAGACTAAAAGAGTTCTTGCGTCATGAAAATATTTGCACTTAAAGAAATCAAGCAGGCCATTAATTTCACTGCAGACTTAGAAGAACTGATTCGCTCACACAAATCTGCTTTTATTGATTTCGCATCTGGGCTTTATGAAGTGCCACCGCCTATGCAATTTGTTTTTCCTAATTATGGTAGCGATTGCCATATTAAAGGCGGATACAAACAAGGCAGTAACAATTTAGTAATTAAAATTGCCAACGGTAGTCCATTTGGTGGTAATGGTGTTATACTAGTTTTCGCTGCCGATACTGGGGTACCCAAAGTTATCTTGTACGATGAGGGTTTTCTTACTGGCGTAAGAACAGCCATTGTAGGGATCATCGTAAGCGAGTGGATTCCATGGCGTCTAAAAAATATTGGAATTATTGGTAGCGGGAATTTGGGAACAATGCTTTATGATTTATTGCGTATAAAATACCCAACTAGCAACATCATGCTCTACGCTAGAGACCAAAGCAAAGCTAGAAATATTACTGACTCTGTATGTGATTCAATAGAGAAATTGGTCACAAAATGTGATGTGATTTTTACTGCTACTTCATCAACCAACCCAATTATTCACGATATTAACAAAGACTCCAATAAAGCTATCATTGCTTTTGGTAGTGATGATACCCATAAAAGCGAGCTGTCAGTTGACGTTTTTGCCAAAAGCGATTTAGTGATTGTGGATAGCAAAGAGCAAGCTATGAAATTAGGTGATGTGGCAAAGGCTATAGGGGATCTGGCGTTGTCACCTTAAATTCGCTGATAGAGCTTGGAGATGCCTTGAAATTAGGTGTCGCTGCAGACGTAAAAACAATAATCGCAGATTTTTCTGGCATTAGTGCGCAAGATGTTGCTATAGCTGAATTTGTTTTATCACGGCTTTTATCTTAGACTTCTTGGTTGGAGCGTTCACGAGTTTTTAAGTTTAAACGTTAGTTATAGAGTGTTCGCGGAAATCTACGCGTCAAGTTAAGGCTGTAGATCTTATCAAGTAAGGATTATAGGCAAGAAAATTTAGATATAAAATAGAAAATCACTATAGTATAAATTCCAATAAGTAATCAACCTAAATAACGCGAGTTGCCAATTAAAATTGCCAGAAACTCGCATTAGCTTAAGAAACCGAAAGATATTTTACAATATTGTCTTGACAATATTGTACTACTGTAGTAGTATAGTATTACATCTTAACGGGGAATAGTTTGAAATGAAAGATGAGGATCACCATACTATAATCGAATTATTTGATGCTTTGGCACAATTAGACAACAAAAATGAAGCTATGAGATTTATTTTGGATTTATGTACTCCACAAGAAATAAAAGCATTAAAAGAAAGATGGAAGGTGGCACAACTATTAGATCAAAATAAATTTTCTTACCGAGAAATTCATGCTATTACCGGCGCTAGCCTTACTACCATAGGTAGAGTGGCTAGATTTTTAAGAGAAGAACATAACCAAGGATATCAACTCATGCTAGATAAATTTAGGAGCCTAAAATGAAAAAATCATTATTTATTACCTCTATTATTGCAGTCTTTTGCTGGTCGTTGAATATATCGGCTTTTGCTGTTAACGATGATAAGCCAAAGAAAATAAGTGTATATATTAATCAAACTACCGATCACCCAGCATTAGATACCACAACCAAGGGAATAATAGCAGCATTAGCTAATTCCGGTTATAAAGCCAATGATAATCTAGATTTACGAATTGAATCAGCCCAAGGGATGGCAACACTCTCGCAACAGATTGCCAATAAATTTGTTGGTCAGGCACCAACTATTGTAGTCGGTGTTGGCACTGTTGCTGCTCAAAGTTTTATTAAATATGCTAAACTTGGTCAAATAAAGATGGTGTTTAGCACAGTTACTGATCCATTAGGAGCAGGACTAGTTAATGACCTTCAAAAACCTGGTGGTAATATTTCAGGTGTATCAAATTTTGTGCAGTTAGAGCCGCAATTAGAGTTATTTAAAAAGCTGTTGCCGTCACTAAAAAAACTTGGCATTTTATATAATCCAGGTGAAGCAAATTCTGTAAGTATTGTGCAAAAATTAGAAAAACTTTGTCCAAAATTTGACCTGATTTTAATTAAACAAACCGCAAGTAAAACTGCAGATGTAGCACAAAGCGCTACAAAGCTGGCAGAGAGTAGCGAAGCAATTTTTATCAGTAACGATAATACGGCTTTGAGTGCCATGCAAAGTATCATTAAGGCTGCAAATGAAGCCACCATACCGGTGTTTGTTAGTGATACTGATGCAATAGGCAGTGGAGCAGTAGCCGCTCTTGGACCCAATCAATATCAGGTAGGGTGGCAAACAGGAAAAATGATTGTGCGTATTGCACAAGATTCAGATAACGCATTACCAGCTGTGGAATTTCCAGAAAGCACCGAATTGTACCTTGACCTTAACGCAGCAAAAAAACTTGGTATCAATGTTTCACAGGACATTATAAAACAAGCAGCAAAAATAATAGAATAATTATTTATACGCTTGATTAGTTAAATAACTATGATACAATTCAACCGTTGATTGCAAAAAGATATTACGAAAAGATTAGAGACCATTGTTATCACATGCCCTACGTGAATCTAAGGAATTACTTGATTTTGATATATAAATAATAATCAGTAACAAAAATCATTCAGAAAATAATAATTCATCTCACTTGATAAAACTATAACTCTTTAAATCATCAGGACTTCCGCAAGACTAATGAAATTAGATAAGAATCGAGATATTATGGGAGTATAATGTAATTTAGATTGTGAGTATAAGATGACTACAAGAATAGATTATTGTCAGTATTTATTATCGAGCCAGACAAATTATACTATTACAAATTTTGCTGATCATGTAGAAGGTTTAAGCGACGACAGGGTCAGAAGATATCTAGCGAATGCTAAATTATCACCAAGATTAATATGGGAACACGGTAAAGAAGAGATTATCTTCAGCGCTAACGGCAAGTTGCTATTTGACGATAGCGTATTAGATAAAAGTTACTCGAATAATATAGATGAAGTCAGGTATCAATATAGCGGCAATGCCAAGGAAGTAATAAAAGGCATAGGTATTGTGACCTGTGTTTATGTTAATCCTGAAGAGAATAAGTTTTGGATAATAGATTATAGGATATTCAATCCCGATAAAGACGGTTTAACTAAAATAGATCACGTTAAAGAAATGCTGCGTAATGCTCATTATAGCAAAAAGGTTGCATTTAACACAGTACTTATGGATAGTTGGTATGCGACAACCTCGATTCTACTTCAAATAGAAACTATCGGTAAATATTACTATTGTCCTATCAAAAGTAATCGTTTAGTAGACGATAGCAACGGTAATAAGGCTTACTGTAGAGTTGATTCTTTGGATTGGAGTACTGATGATATTAGCAACGGTAAGATTATCAAGATTCATAAATTTCCTAAAGATCATAAAGTGAAATTATTCAGAGTAACTGTTTCTACCAACAGAACTGACTATGTCGTCACAAACGACATGGCTCAAAATTCGCTTGATGCTGTACAACAAGAGTATGGCTTCAGGTGGAAGATTGAGGAATTTCATCGTGAAGTCAAGCAAGTCACCGGTATTGAAAAGTGCCAATGTAGAATAGGAAGAATACAGAGAAATCATATAGCTTGCGCTATCATGGTCTGGAATTGTTTGAAAAAAGCTGCAAATGCTGCTTCTAGCACCGTATATCAGCTAAAGAGCGGGTTATTAAGGAACTATTTAATCCAGGAATTAAAGAGCCCTGTCGTGCGATTTGCGTAAGTCCTGATCATTACGAAAAGAGTTATAATTTTATTATTACTTTCATTGAGGGTAGATGTATGAAAACTACGCATGGGCAATATAAACAAATTATACTAAATTATAACTTTATTAAAGATCAATATAACATACTTAAGCATAATGTAGCGTGGTTAACATTAGAAGTACTAGAACATAATGAACACATAGATCTTACTACCATCATAGATAATACAGCACAAACTGTATCCCATGTACGCAATAAAATGCTAGCACTAATACAAAAACAGCAAATTGAATCATTAACTTTAGAAGAAACTAGATTTATATTCAACTTAAGTAAATTCTTAGAACCGCCCAGCAATGTATATACTAATATAAGTAGCTTAATCAACTTGGTGCTAGAAAGTAATTCTGTAAATCGGCAAGTAATTTTACAAGAAACTAGTATCTTATATCAATCAATAGAAGGTCTGAATTCTTATTATACATACTCAGAAGGGATTTTGTTTCATTTGTTAAATCACGCAATAACACATGACAACAACAATATTATAGATATATTACTTACTTACGGGGCTAACCCCTTTCAATGTAATAATAATGGTTACTCTGCTTTTTATAATACTTTGTCTCTTTTCGCTGCAGATAAAGAAATTATAGCTAAAAAATTCCTTCATCTGCAATTAAAACAAAAATCACTGACAATGACAGAGTTTGCGTATAATAATATACGCACAGAGCTAGAAAACAATATTGGGGCAAATTTTTTTTCTTATTTAGCTCATCAATTTAGCTGTAAACACTCAAAATTTGCTGAAATTTGCGGCTTTAATAATATAACGCATAAGATACATTTTGAACATGTACAACAGCTAGCCAGACATTCTTCGAAATCACTAGAAGAAAGCCTTAAAATAAAAAACTTAACACTTGAAGACAAGTTAGCTCCATGCAATGAACTTAAGAGCGATGAATTATTATATAGTTACTATTCATCTTTATACAATAAGTTACATCATATGTTTAATACCGCAGGAGTAATTACAAGCCAACAATTGCTTATATCAACTAATATACCCATTTCTATGAAAGCTTTATTTGCTGTTTTAGATTTTATAGTGCCTAATAGTGGAAAAGTAATAAAGGCAATTAGCACTACAGCAAAAAGCAATATAATTAATGCTGACACTGCAAAGCTTATGAAATTTATCTTAGATCCAGATAAATTGCATGAAGTATTAAAAACTACAGCTGAAAAGATAACCATATGGAAAAAACAAGAAATAGAATATATAGCAACTCACGATAACAAAGAAATTGCTTGCTGGAAGTATCAGTCTCTATCAGATAAAATTGACAAAATTTTTAAAGTTGATATTAACCGCAAAATTTATGAAACTAACCCTTTAATATTAGGTTACATAGATGCCTTAAAGGTCATATATGCTATAACTAAAGATAACATATATGTTGACAAAAAATCTACAGAAAGCATCGCCACTCAACTAGCTAACTCTATAAGCAAATATACCTATACTACTGATCATTTAATAACGCCAAACATAAATGAGATGGAATACTCCTCTCATAATATCGCTGCATGTAATATATTTAGTGTAATTGAAATTGTATATGATAATATACTGCTAAATTATCCTAAGTTATTAAAAAAGTTCTCAAATTATCATGATAACAAAGTTACATCACAGCTAATTAGCTTAATGAGTCAGCTTAGTATTAATTGCAAAGATTTTGTTGAAGAAATTTGTGATAATGAAAATTTGCAGGCTCTAGAGTTACTGATGGGTATAGATTCGAATGTTCATCAAGAGATGAATAGCTTTCCAGGTTGAATTATGTACGTCAAATAGTGAATGTTGATTCACGGTTTTTAAAGGATATTTTTATATTTCAAGGCAAATTTGATGATAATAATGGTGCTATTAGAATAAAGTTTGGAGTAGGAAGATAAGAAAATAGACAAAAATTCAATTAACGTTTTGTTTACATCTACCCTCTAAGAGAGGTATATTAAAGAATCAGCTTATGCTGATTCTTTAACTAAAGATTTAACTAGTGCGTTTATTGCATTTTGGTGCTCAGCACTACGTATTCTCATAAAATTTCTGGATACTTCAATACACATACGTTGATGCTGAGTCAGCATTGGTTCCGTATTTTGATCGTCCAGTCCATTGTAGAAATATTCTGTAGTTTTATTTAATGCTTTGGCAATTAGTACTAATCTGCCAACAGAAATTCTATTAGTACCTTTTTCATATTTTTGTAATTGTTGATGAGTAACGCCAATTACTTCTGAGAGTTGCTGTCTAGATAAGCCTTTGGCTAATCTTAATGCATAAATTTTGTCACCAATAAAGCGATCAACTTCTTGAATATAATTATTTTTTCTAGCCATCACAGCCTCCAAGCGATTACGATTAATTAATTAATAAATAGTTAGAATATTGTAAAATCAAACTATAGATGTAAATCTACTATACTTAAAGTACTTACGCAATAATTATTTAATATTTTTTAATGATTACAGTGCAATCATAACCATTTTCTTAAGTATTAAGAGCTAAGATCCATGGAGCTATTGATTAGTTGTGTTTTAACTAAAATTATAATAGACTTCTGAGATTATTCCATCTGAGAAGTATTATATTATTAAACATGAAAAAAATTATCAGCTGCTTGTATCAAGCGGCAGTAAGAACTATAGACCATGATGGAGTCGAACATGCTGGGTATATGTCATTTATGATATTATTATCTATCTTTCCATTCTTGATTTTTTTTCTAGCGTTGACAAGTTTTGTTGGAGCCTCGGAATTAGGGCAGAATTTCATTGATTTTTTACTGGTAAATATGCCTGAAAACACCACTGATATTATTAAAAGCAGACTAAATGAATTGAGTAAAATTCCACCGCAAAGCCTGCTAACTCTAGCTATCGTCGGCAGTATCTGGACTGCATCGTCATTTGTCGAATGTTTACGCACAATATTAAATCGAGTACATGAAATTACCTCGCCACCAACTTATATAAGACGTCGATTACTTAGCATTGTGCAATTCTTAATAATTAGTCTATTAATTACATTTACGATGTTTTTATTAGTAATTATACCAATAGGTTTGGCCAAGATACCTAGTATATTGGAAATTGTTAAAGGTTATGAATCAGTATTAAATCTTTTTAGGTACAGTTTTATCTTAATTGCACTTTTTATCAGTATTTCTACTTTATATTATATTATACCAAATGTAAGCATAAATTTTGTTGATGTGCTGCCGGGATCAGTATTAACAGTATTTCTTTGGGTAGTTAGTGGACATTTATTATCCAGCAATATTATTTATTATAATCAATTGAGTGTAGTATACGGTTCTTTGGGAAGCATCATTGTAACTTTAATCTTTTTTTATATAATTAATATGCTTTTTATTTATGGAGCAGAGTTTAATTATTTATTGATGAAGAATAGAGCTATTGCATGATCAGTATAATTTCACCGGCAAAATCATTAGACTTGAAATCTACCGTTACACTATCAACAGCCACAGAACCTCTATTTACTGAACAAACCACTCAATTAGTAGAAATTATCCAGCAATTATCGGTATCTCAGTTACAACAATTAATGAATGTCAGCGATAAAATTGCTGAATTGAACTACCGCAGATTCTCTGATTTTGCTGATCTACCGGTCAAGCAAGCAATATTTGCGTATGATGGTGATTTATATAAAAAGATAGATAAAGCAGCAATTGGAGCTACGCAAGCAGATTTTCTGCAACAACATATTCTTATTATCTCAGGATTATACGGAGCTTTGAGACCACTAGATTATATTAAACCATATCGACTTGAAATGTCACAACTATTGCCGAATACTAATTTATACGATTTCTGGCAAACTACCATCACCACACATATTAATTTGTTGCTGGAACAACACCAGACACCATATTTAATTAATTTGTCTTCCATGGAATATGCTAATGTAATCGATAAGAATCTACTTATTTATCCGATGACAAATATTTATTTTAAAGAAGAGCACAATGGTAAATTACGAATAATCGGTCTAAACGCCAAGAAAGCTCGAGGTTTAATGATTGATTTTATCATTAAAAATGCTATTGATACACTGGAAGTACTAAAAACATTTATTGGCGGCGGATACCAGTTTAATGCACATGTATCTTCAGAATTTGATTGGGTGTTTATTAAAAAGTAGGGCAAACTATTTCTCACACGAACTAAATTTATAACTGTCCAATGTCATTCCCAGTAAGCTGGAATCCAGAAAATCGAGAGTGTTAAATAAATCATACGCGTCAAGTTAAGGAAAGAAGCGAGCCGCTACTCGTCATTGCGAGACCACGATAGTGGTCGAAGCAATCCAGTAAAAGTTGTTCATTTTCTGGATTGCTTCGACTTCGTCTCGCAATGACGGGTCGTATCGTCTCTTTTTCTTAACTTGACGTGTATGGTTTATTGAACACTCTCAGAAAATCTACTACATATTTGTACTGCTAACGATAAAAAAGCTGGATCCCTCCTTGAGCCATGATCACATCGGTGTTTTTAATCCATCATTGGACAACTAGAAATAAATTCAGGATGACTAAGGTTTTAAACAGCCTCACTTAAAAAAAACGAAAGGTCAAAAATTTCTTGAGCATGTTTACGACTTATTGGTAATGGCGTCAGATTATATTGTTCATCAAAAGCATTGCCATATACTTTAGATATATTTTTAATAGTTTGTGGATCTTGTAAGCCACGATATATTGATTTTAGAATAGTAAAAATGGCAATATAAGGGTTAACCAATGAGCTTGCAAGCCGATGCTCAAGTCTTCTAGGTAGTGAATCAGGTATTCTGACGGCTACCGTCCGGTTATTACCACCAAATGACACGTGCGTTGGTGCCATAAATCTTCTATTTAAGCGTAAATAATCCTCTTCTTCTGGCAGAAAAATCAGTAAACTATCAAGCATAAAGTGACATAGACTTCTGGCTGCGTGCGTAAAAAAACGCTCATCTGTTTTCAATTGCTTCCCCGTACAGGGATAATAATGAAGTGTATCAATAAAACTTATATGAAAATGCATGGCATTACCATAATCGTCAATAAAAGGCTTGCTACGAAAATCTGCATGACCATTTAATTGCGAGGCGATGTTACTGATATTAACTCGAAGAGAATTTATTTGCTGAATATAGTTTATTAACTCTGTAGTTGGCGCCAAATCTATTTCAAATTGATTTTTACCTTTTTCTTTTTTTATGCTGATACCCAGCCTATTTTCAAATTCAACAATATTGATTTGATCACTTAAGTAAAATTCTATTTCCACACCAATGCATGGGATTAGCTTATATTCCCTGATAAATTGAGTGGCTATATATTCTAACAGCTTGTGTTTTTGTAAGTGATCTGATAATTTTGCTATAGAATTAATATGTGTATTTAACATGCTTAAAGAATTAGTAACTGATAAAGTATATTATCGAATTTTTGATCGAGAATTTACTGAGTCTAGCCATGTTTATGCAAAATACAAATCTAATAGCAATGAAGCTGAAATAGATAATAATTTAAAAGTAATATTAGCAGAATTAGCAGTAGATAATATTTTAATCTTAAACCAAACTCATGGAAATACAGTAATTGATGCTGACATCATACAGAGCATCAGCGAACATGAACCTGAAGGAGATGCTGCAATTACTACTACCAATAATTTGGCATTAGCAATACAAACAGCAGATTGTGCTCCAGTGTTACTCTATTGCACTAAAGGAAAAGTAATTGGAGTGGCACATTGCGGTTGGAAAAGTGCGAAAGCAGATATAATCATCAATTTGGTCGAGCAAATGCGACTAACAGGAGCGGATGCAATTGCCGCTGTTATTGGTCCGGCTATCCAACAATCTTCATATGAGGTTGATCAACAATATTATCAAGATTTTGTTAACCAGCAGTCAAATTATCAGCGATTTTTTATTCCGTCAACCAAAGCTGACCATTATATGTTTGATTTACCATCATTTGTAGAAATGAAGTTATTAGCATCCGGAGTTAATCAAATCACTAAAATATCAGAAGATACCTATACTTCTCCTGCTAAATATCCAAGTTACAGAAGATCTTGTCATTTAGGCAAGAGTTTACAACATAGTATATTATCAACAATAATCCTTAAGTAATGCTGAAATTATTAAATCCATATTTCTTTTCTAAATTTACAGCGCGCTTGGTGCCTATTTTATTGTGTATGCTAATAGTGTCCTTAACCTTTGGTCTGTATCAAGCTCTAATAGTATCACCGGCTGATTATCAACAAGGAGAAATGGTGAGAATGATGTATATTCATGTACCGGCAGCATGGATGTCTCTGACAATATATAGTTTTATTGCCATTTGTAGTTTAGTCAATCTAGTGTGGAATACCAAATTATCATATTTGTTAGCCATTGCTGCCGCTGTACCTGGCGCTGCCTTTGCTTTGATTACTCTGGTTACCGGCTCTTTATGGGGAAAACCAATATGGGGAGCCTGGTGGGTATGGGATGCAAGATTGACCTCAATGTTAATCTTGCTAATTTTATATCTTAGTTACTTGGCGGTGGTCAATAGTGGTGACAATATCTCTAGAGCTGAAAAACCAGCCGCGGTAATTGCGCTTATAGGTTTTATCAATGTACCAATTGTAAAATTTTCTGTAGATATATGGTATAGCTTACATCAACCAGCAAGCGTTTTACGATTAGGTAGCCCAACGATTCATAGTTCAATGTTATTACCGTTAATGTTGATGTTTATCAGCTTTGTATGTTATTTCTTACTAATATTGTTTATAAGAACTCAAATTTTGTTAAATCAACTAAAATTAAATAGGATGCTGCGATGACTTATGTAGTAACTGATGGTTGTGTTAAATGCAAATATACTACTTGCGTTGAGGTGTGTCCGGTGGATTGTTTTTATGAAGGAGAGTTAATGTTAGCAATTAACCCGGATGAGTGCATAGATTGTGGAGTGTGTGAACCTGAATGTCCAATCGACGCCATTAAGCCGGAATCAGCAGAATTAATAGAATGGGTAGAGCGGGCAAAAATATTTACCGAAACCTGGCCTAATATTACGAGTACGAAGGCCGCATTGCCCGATGCTGAAAAATATCAACATGAACAAAATAAATTCAAAAAATATATATCCAATGATTTATAATCATTAATTTTCAACGTAATTTAGTTGCCTTTTTATCACTATTGCTATTTATAAATACCAACAAATAATTGATCTTTAGTGTTGATACTATCATTATTTAAATAATAATGATATTTATTGCTGGTGATTCATAGAGGACAGTTTTAGTTATGCTAAGTTTCTTAACTATGATTTTAATTACACAGTAATAGATTTTAAGGAGATATTTTATGAAAAAATTACTTATAGCTACAGCAGTATGTGCTGCTTTGTCTACAACGGCACTAGCTGGTACTGAAAATATGTTTTATGTCAAAGCTAATGTTGGTGGGATAATCCTAAACAAAGCTAAAGATAAATATACCGGTCTAAAAATGAAAGGAAAAACAGCTGCAATCTTTGATTTAGGTGTTGGTTATTATGTTATGGATAATACCAGAGTTGATTTGACTTTCGTTACGCCAGTAAATCCTGAAATGAAAAAAACTGGTAAGGCTAATGATGGAGTTAGTACTACAGTAAAGCATAAAGGAACGATTTATGCATTAATGGCTAATGGTTACGTAGATTTGTTTGATATTAGTGTTGCTAAAGTATTTATTGGTGCTGGTGTTGGTTGGGCTCAAGTTAAAGAAAAAATGACTGATAGAGTTAATGGAAATGCTTCAAGTAAGAAAAAGAATAATGCTGCTTATCAGTTAACATTGGGTACTGCTGCTGAAGTAGCTCCTGGAGTTAATGCTGAGTTCGCTTATAGATGGATCGATTTTGGTAAAACAAAAGCTAAAAAAGGTCAAGAAGCAAGTGGTACAACTGCTTACAAAGGACATAATTTGTTGCTTGGTATCAGATTTGATATTTAATCATCTTTAATTAAGTATGTTTGAGGACGCTAATTTATTTAGCGTCCTTTTTTTATTGATGCACCCATACTTACTCATTTACTGATTTTAACAAATATAGTAAAGTCTTTTGTAAGCCATTCTAAAGGTAGAAGATTCGAGAGCATATTTACGCTTTACAGGGGTACCCACACTCATCTCGACTCACGCATCATCACAGCTCACCTGTTATGAATAGTAAAAATCAAATTATATTGAGGATAATTAAGAATTGAACACGCAAACTCCGGTAATCGAGCTGATCAATATCAGTAAAAGTTATTACAACACAAGTATTATCAAGAATTTGACTCTCGCCATCCATGAGGGTGAATTTATTTCGATACTTGGACCTTCTGGAAGTGGTAAGACCACTATACTTAGGTTGATTGCTGGTTTTGAAAACGCTAATTCAGGAGATATTATCATTGATGGTCATAATGTAAATAAAGTCCCGCCTAACCAAAGAAAAGTTAATACAGTCTTTCAGAATTACGCTCTTTTTCCTCATATGTCAGTATATGAAAATATTGCTTTTGGCTTAACCATTGAGGGTAAAAGCAAGGATTTTATTAGAACTAGTGTTGATCAGGTATGTAAGATAGTAAAGCTTGACGGACTATCTGAGCGCAGGCCGAGTCAATTATCTGGTGGGGAACAACAACGAGTAGCAATTGCGAGAGCAATAATCAAACAACCAAAAGTATTATTATTGGATGAATCACTAAGTGCCTTAGACTATAAGCTTAGGCAAGAAATGCAGTTCGAATTGAAGCAGATCCATAAAAAACTTGGCATTACCTTTGTGTTTGTCACTCACGATCAGGAAGAAGCTTTGTCGATGGCAGATCGAGTAGTAGTAATGAGTAAGGGTCAAATAGAACAGATTGGCAATCCTAGAGAAGTTTATGAATCGCCCAATAATCTTTTTGTGGCACAATTTGTTGGAGAGATTAATGTTTTTGATGGATTAGTTGCGGAAGTTGATGGTGATAACCTTAAGGTAATCATTGAGAATATGATTAATTATACTCTACCAAACGTTCATGACTTTAAAGCAGGCGATAATATAAAAATATTACTTCGACCTGAAGATCTTAGAATAGAAACATTGGCTGAAACGTCAAACACCAGCAATAAAATCATTGGTGTTGTTGAGAGCACTATTTATAAAGGTGCTACGCTTGATTCTCTAATTATATTAGCCAATGGCAAGAAGATAAAGGCTAGTGAATTTTTTGACGAAGATGCTGAAAATTTTGAATATACTAGTCGACAAAAAGTAGTTGTCAGTTGGGTATCCAACTGGGAAGTGATTTTAGCCGATGATTAGTAAAATTTCATTTAAGTCTAGCGCTATATCTCTTACCATATTCTGGGTGTCGCTATTCGTATTAATCCCTAACAGCCTGATATTATTCACCAGTTTTTTAAAATATGACGAACTACAATTAATTAACTTTGAATTTACTTTAGAAAATTATCAGGTAATTTTTACTAATACCTACCTCAGTATCTATTTATATTCTTTTAAGATTGCTGCACTTGCTACTATCTATAGCCTAATTTGCGGCTATCCATTTGCATATATTATTTCTCGCATTGAAAACAGTGTAGTTAAAAATTTATGCTTAATGTTTGCAATGATCCCTTTTTGGGTTAGTTCAATGATTAGGTGCTATGCAATGATTCCAATATTGAGAACCAACGGTTTTATCAATAAATTATTGCTTAAAGTAGGGATTATCGAACAACCTATTAGTTTATTATATAATGATCATGCGGTAGTGCTAGGCTTGGTTTATGCGCTAATTCCTTTTATGATTTTACCTTTATATCTAGCCTTAGAAAAGATAGATCGCATGTATATTGAAGCAGCGCTTGACCTTGGCGCCTCAAAGTTTCAGGTTTTTTGGAGAATTATTTTTCCCATGAGCTATCCTGGTATTATCTCTGGATGTATGTTTGTTTTTCTATCGGCTTTAGGGATGTTTTACATATCAGATATCCTTGGTGGAGCAAAAAACATGATGATTGGCAATTTAATTAAAAATCAGTTTTTAACTGTACGTAACTGGCCAGTAGGCTCGGTGATTTGTGTGACGTTATTTATAATGATGGCATTCTGGGTGGTGTTATCTAAAGATAATATGGATAAAACAAAATAGACCTCTTCGGAAACCATTTTTAATGAGGAAATTTTAGGTTCTATGAAGGAAAAACGCTGACAAGCCACGCAGGATATTAAATATATTTGAGGAGCTTGTACTTGCTTTGATGACAAAATTAGAGGTATTCACTGCACTGTGTCAATTTAAAATAAGACCAGTCATTACGAGGGCTAAAGCCCGAAGCAATCCAGTCAATTATCCAATATAAGTTCTGGATTGCTTCGGGCTTTAGCCCTCAGCTCAGACGACTTGATACAGTTTAGCGAACACTCTCTAAAATTACCGGCTAAGAATAGTTATACAAGAGGTCTAATGATTAGGTGTTGTAAATTTATCTATACCATATTATTCTTATTAGCATTATATTTTCCGATCATGGTACTGATTACTAATTCGTTTAATGCTTCAAAATATGGAATAAATTGGGGTGGTTTTACCTTAGAATGGTATCAAAGGTTTTTGCACAACCCAGCTTTAATTAAAGCAACAATTAATTCATTAACCGTATCCACAATTGCAGCAACATTGGCAACAATTATCGGCTGTATCTCAGTGTTTAGTTTTTTTAAATATGATTATCGTTTCAAGAAGCTTTCAAAGGCCTTGATTTATCTAACGCTAGTTATGCCTGAGATTGTTATGGGTATAAGTTTTTTAATTTGTTTCATGGTGCTGCAAGTGCCATTAGGTTTCATCACTTTATTGATTGCTCACATCGCTTTTTGTTTACCGTTTGTGGTAATTACGATCCTGACCAGGCTAAAATCTTTTGATAAAAATATTATTGAAGCGGCAAAAGATTTAGGAGCTAGTGATTTTTGTATTTTATGGCAAATTATCGTACCGATAATTTTTCCGACTATTTTATCTTCGTGGTTGCTTGCTTTTATTATATCATTTGATGACGTTGTAGTAAGCCATTTCGTTACTGGTCCAACTTTTGAAATTTTACCATTAGTGATATATTCCATGGCTAAGGTAGGGGTTAAGCCAGAAGTGAATGCTATTTGTGCAATTATTTTATTTTTATCTATTAGTTTAATAGTGACCGCCCAATTATTAATTATGAGGAATAAAAAATGAAGAAATTACTTTTTATTGTTCTGCTTTCAGTGATTTCGATCTCAGCTCAAGCAAATGAGCAGAAATTATATATATATTGTTGGGCTGAAGAATTGCCACAAAAAGTTATAGATGAGTTTGTTAAAGAATCTGGGATACAGGTAGTATTATCTACTTATGATAATAATGAATCAATGTATTCAAAACTGAAGCTTTTAGGTAATAAAGCAGGCTATGATATTGTCTGTCCTTCAAGTTATTTTATTGGCAAAATGAAGCAAGATAAATTGTTGCAATTAATAGATAAAAGTAAAATTCCTAGTTTTAAAAACATTGACCCCAATGCGCTTAATCAATCATTCGACCCTAATAATGAATATAGCATACCATTTATGTTTTCTTATACCGGTATATTATATAATACTGCTTATATTAAAGATAATATCGACAGTTGGGGAGACTTATTCAATCCTAATTATAAAGGTCAGCTGATGTTAGTTGATGATATGCGAGAAGTTTTTCATACCGCTTTAACTTTATTGGGATATAGCGGCAACGAAACGAATGAAACCCACATAAAGCAAGCATATGAAAAACTGACAAGCTTGATTCCTAACGTAAAGTTATTTTCTTCTGAATCTACTAAAGTACCATATATTAGTGAAGAAGTAATGATTGGTATGAATTGGAATGGTGAAGCTTATATTGCGATGAAAGAAAATCCTAATTTAAAATTTATTTACCCCAAAGAAGGTGCAGTTTTATCATTAGATAATTTTTCTATACCGGTTGGTGCAAAAAATTTAGACAATGCTTATAAATTTATTAGTTTTATTCATAAGCCTGAGATTGCCAAGCAAATTGCTGAAGAATTAGGGTATAGCGTACCAAATCAGGCAATGTTAGAAATTATTGATCCAGATTTAAGAAATAATCAAGCCATTTTTCCACCAAAAGAAGTGATTAAAAATGGGTTATTTCATGAAGATTTAGGAAAAGTGATTAATATATATGAGATGTATTGGGAAAAACTAAAAACAAATAGTACTAATAATTATAATTAGGAATTTGTCAAACTTCTGTATGCATATAGCTAGAGTAAGTTAGGTGGTGACAGTTGAATTTTAAGGTGAGGAAGCTCCGCGTAGATTTACTACGTGAGCACAACCGAATCCTGACAAATTTGACTGTCACCACCTAACTGACCGACGCTATAAGCGCTGCTAACCCTTCTCTATAAGTAGGATATTGCAGTTTAACACCCAAATAATTCTTGATGCGATCATTTTTAATACGACGATTATTACTATAAAATTCTTGTGCCATCTCTGATAAAGTCGCTTGATTATATGGAATAATTTTTGGCGGTGGCAGACCAAGTAATGAAGCTGCGTATTGCATAACCTCATGTGATGATGCTGGCTCATCATCACTTATGTTATAGATAGTACCAGCTCTTAATCCATGCATAGATATTTCCAGTATATTTGCAATGTCGTCTACATGAATGCGAGAAAACACTTGTCCTTCCTTAAAGATACACTGCGCTTGTCCATGTTTTAATTGCTGAATGACGTTACGATTTGGTCCGTAAATACCGGCTAAACGAAATATACTAGTCTGAATATTAAGTTCTTGACCAAGAGTTAGCCAGGCAATTTCTGCTGCTATGCGCTGTTCTGTACGTTTATTATTACTGGGTTTTAATAAAGTATCTTCATCAACCCATGCTCCTTGATGATCACCATAAACTCCGGTACTAGAAAGATATCCTATCCATTGCAAAGAAGAGCCATTAAGGTTACTGCGTAAATAATTACCATATAACTCAAGAATAGGATCTATTTGCTCTGTTGGTGGTATGGAAATCAGCAGATGTGTGCTCTTAATCAAGGCTCTTTGAATATTAGTATCAGCAAAATCAAACATTTCATAGCCAAGGAATTGATAATCCCTAAGTTTATTGTAGTCACGTGAAGTACCAGAGATATGCCAATTTTTTGCAGCTAAATTTTTAGCTAATACACTGGCTGAATATCCTAATCCAAAAATAAACAAAGAATTTTTCATACTATAAAACTATAAAATTTGTGTAAAGGTTAAAATCTAGATGAAATGACAGAAGAAATCTATTATATACTCCTATGGAATGCATAGAGCCTAGAGTGCTCAATAAATCATATGCTTCAAATTAAGAATATTAATTGTCTTTGCGGGACGCTCCCTCGTCATTGCGAAGAGCTTTAGCTCTAAAGCAATCCAGTTATAGTTACTTGTTTTACTGGATTGCTTCGCCTTCGGCTCGCAATGACTGGGGAGCATTTCAAGCAAGACGGAATTACTTCATTTCTTTAACTTGACGCGTATGGCTCAATAAATTGGGGTCAATATACAAATAATATGAATATTCAACGCACTGAACTAAAAAATGAATTTTTAAGCAATTATTTTCATGGCCAACAATTTCACCTACAAGCCTTACCTATTGATGCTTCATTTCGTAAGTATGATCGAATTGTTTGCAATAAAGCTAAAATGATATTAATGGATTCACCACCAGAATATTATAAGTTACAAGATTTTATCCGTATAGCTTGTTTCTTGAGCGATAATAATTTTTCTGCTCCACAAATTTATCAAGCTAATATTCCACATGGATTTTTATTATTAGAAGATTTTGGCGATATGAATATTGGCAAGCATTTACTGCAGCATGATGATTATAATAATAAGGTAAGAATTTATCGATTAATTATTGATTTGTTGGTTAAATTACAATCGATCACCCCTATTAGCCAGCTAAATATTCATACAACAGATATGTTGCTGCAGGGGTTGGAACTATATACTGATTGGTATATACCTTTTGTTACTAATCATCCACTGCATGGAGAGCTGAAGGCAGAGTTTTTAGAATTATGGCGAGCTGTAATTCAGCAACACTTAAACTCAATAGAATATACTACAGTACTGCGAGATTATCATGTTGAAAATATGATGTTGCTTGATCGAGCAGGTATTAACGCTATTGGACTGCTGGATTTCCAGGATGCAGTTATTGGTTCTCCATTATATGATGTGGTCTCAGTATTGGAAGACGCAAGGATAGAAGTAGATCAAAAATTTGCCAATGAATGTTTAGAATATTATCTTTTACAAAATTCACATTTAAATAAAACAGATAGTTATTTACTATATCATCTATTAGGAGCGCAGCGTAACAGCAGAATTCTTGGAGTTTTTGCAAGAAAAGCAATGCGTGACCAGCAAAAAGGTTACTTACAATATATACCAAGAATTTTATCTTATTTAGAGCAAGATTTAGCTCATGAATCCTTAAATCAAGTAGCAAAATGGATCAAGAAAAATACCCGATCGATACTATAATGATATTTGCTGCAGGCTATGGTAAAAGAATGCAGCATTTAACCATTGCCAGCCCGAAACCTTTAATTCCTATTTTAGGTACGCCGATATTACATTATGTATTACAGCTAGTACTTACTTATCCTTTTAAAAGGATAGTCATTAATACTCATTATTGTCATCAGCAAATTGTAGATTCTATTAATGAATTCAAACTACAACATATAGTTAATGCAGAAATTATATTAATTCACGAACCATATCTATTAGAAACAGGTGGAGGAATTAAAAATGCCTACCTTGCTCTTGGCAACAAGCCAATCTTTACTTGTAATAGTGATGTAATTATTCAGTCGCCACATAATATTTTTGACCTGTTGGTGTCATCATGGGATTCTGCTAAGATGAATTTTTTACTTGCAATGCAACCTTATGAAACTGCGGTAGGTTATAAAGGAAATGGAGATTTCGAGTTACTAGCTAATGGTAAATTATCTAGAGTTAAGACCAGAGAGCACTATAGCTATATATATTCAGGAATTAGTATACTAAAACCTGATTTCATTAATAATAATCCATTACAGGTGTTTTCGTTACGAGAATATTACTTAAATGATCAGCTTGTATATGGAGTAGTTATCCCGGAATGCAAGTGGTATCATGCGACTACGCCTGATGATGTGGTTGATATAGAATCGACCTTACATGTTCGTTAAATTCCAGGAATTAGCGTTAGCGAGTATATCTGCACTGCAAAAATCAAACTAGAACTCATATATTCTAGCTACTTATAAGAAATTCTGCTAAAATGCTTTTCTTGATTATATGACTTAAGTAAAATGATGAAGTCATGTGCCAAACTCATTTTTAACTCCAACAACTATATTGTAGTAATAATCACAACAAGGCATTAGATACGATGTTTATCACCAGAATGATTTCTTTTATTTATAATTTTTTAAAAAAATTCATTAGCGCATGCTATCATTTTATCATTAACTTACCTAATTGGTATAAAGCAAAAATTAACTTTTCCAAGACATATATCAAGGATTTTCGCTATCGATTAAATAATTTAAGCACAACCAATCTCGACCTTGGAATTTATCATCTTAATAAGCTTCAGATAAATGATGCAATATTGCGATTTAAGTTAGTTACCAAATTTTTAGATAAAGAAAACAAAGTAGCTCATTATTGGCTTGGATGGTGCTATTTTTTAAAAGATAACTATGAGCAAGCTTCATCTCATTTAGCACAAGCTGGTAACGTTGATGAAATATTATTAAAAGATTTTGTTAAAAATCACTCGCGCCTTGACAATGTGCCTGTAGCAATATGGCAACAATATCGAGATTTTGTTGCCGAACATTATACCCATAATTTTTATAGTGATGATATTCATTTACCTTATCGTTTTATCCAAAAAGTACTATATCACATTAAGGAATTACCAAATCAATATAATATATTAGAGTTAGGGAGTAATATAGGTTTAGCGGGGTATGAGATTAGAAAACGCTTTCCAGATTCTTTTATTTTAAAAGGCGTTGAAATTTCTGAAAGGATGATTGAATTATCCAACACATATTATCAAAAGATAAAAATTTATGATATGTTAATCCAGGATGATCTGCAGGAGGTGATTAATCACACTTCTGAAACCTTCGATGTCATTTTAAGCTTATGTGGTTTTTCGTATACCAAGGATTTAAGTGATTGTTTTGATAGTATAGCGACTAAGTTGAATAATCAGGGATATTTAGCTTTTTGTCTGCCGATTAATAATACCACTATTTATTCCACAAAGCGCAAAGAATTCATCTTTGCCGTGCTAGATATAGAAAATGCAATTGATAAAAAGAAATTTAATATATTAGATATATCAGAGATCATTTTAAAAGAAAATAATAAATATGCGATTTTTGTTTGTCAAAAAATAGCTTGAATCACCATGAATGTACGCATGAGATTTTTTATTGGATCATTATTTTGGTTAGTAATATTCAATGTGGTGGCGAGTGATACTTTACAAGAAGATAATGAATATAAGTATAGTTACGGTATCGACAATAGGTGTAATGAAGTTTATGATCCATATGAAAAATTAAATCGAAAAATATTTATTTTTAATCTTACTTTGGATCGTTTATTATTAAAGCCACTGGCCTTAGGTTACAATGCTATAACTAACAATTACATAAAAGCTAGAGTAGGTAGCGTTTTTGAAAATGTCAGCACACCACTTACTACAGTTAATTACGCATTGCAAATGCGCTTTAATGAAGGCATGAGAAGCTTCTGGCGGTTTTTAATTAACACTACTTTTGGAGTAGGTGGACTTTTTGATGTTGCCAGTAAAATTGATTTAACGCCATCACCTCAAACTTTTAGTGATACGTTGGCATATGCCGGGGCAGATCCTGGACTATATTTGATGCTTCCTTTTTTTGGTAGTACCATGGGTAGAGATATATTCGATACATTATTGCTTAATAATGGCTTTAATTTGATGGTTGGTATGCCAGAAAACCTTAATTTTTCTTTAACTGGTTTGAAAATAGTACATGATCGAGCAATATTATTGTCATTTTCTGATTTCCTGGAACAAAATTCCATAGATTATTATACTGCTGTGAGAACAGCTATTTTTCAAAATCGTGAATCAAAAAAACAATATCCAAAATGGTTTAAATGTCGATCTTATAAGAAGGTAGATACAAATAAAGCAAGGAGTAATAATGAGCAAAATAATTAGACTAATCTGTATTTCTTTTATCTGCGTTGTAATGCCGGCTCTTGCCAACGAACAACATCAAGCAGTCAATCAATATATTGATAAATTAGTTAATGATGCACAAATAGTGCTAAATAACACCAAGTTGACAGATGAAGAACGAGGTAATAAGTCTAAGACCTTGATTGCAGCAAATTTGGATCTAAATTGGATGGCTAAATATACTTTGGGTCGGTATAAAAAACAATTAACTGAAGCAGAACAGCAAGAGTTTATTCGTAGTTATTCTCAATATGTCATTAAAACCTATGCTGATTTGATAAAAAATTACAAAGGAGAAAAAGCTACAATAAAACAGGTTGAAACACTTGATGCAAATGAATTTATTGTGAAAACCGAGGTAATAAAAACTAACGGACAACCTTCAATTAAGGTTGATTATCTTGTTAAAAATATAGCTAATAAAGCTCCAGCAAAATTTCTTATTGCGGATGTTATTACTGAGGGCATTAGTATGATTAATTCTCAAAAATCTGAATTTGACAGTATATTGACTAATAATGATATTGCCGCGTTAATTGCTATACTTAAAAAGAAATTATGAACTATAGAATTCCTCACTTATATCTAGGCATTTTGTACAAAATGCTTACTTTTAAGACAAGTGTTAAGAGAAGTATATTGAAACACTGAAATCAAAATGAACATCAATTATGAATCGTTACAATTATTAATGCAAAACATCGACCAAAGAGTGGATGAATTATTGATGCAACTTGCATCTCAACAGGAAGAAATAAGACAATTAAAAAATAAAAATCAACAGCTTGAATATTATTGTCAGCAAACAGTTGATCAAATAGAAAAATATGTTGCTGAATTAGAGCAGATAAGAAGTTATTATGCCGATAGTTACCATAACTCTAAATAATAAAAATTTTAAACTATTTTGTAACGATGGCTCAGAAGAGCTATTGCATAGTTTAGCCACTACGATAAACGACAAAATGATGCAGTTAAAAACAACTAACCAATCCGCACCTTTCGAGTTATTATTAATATTAACTACATTAAGTTTACAACAAGAAATAGATAATTTACAAGATAAACTTGGCTTCTCTGAAGTGGATAATAACTATAATGAGCGAGAGCAATTTGCAGAAACTTTAAGTAGTATAGCTACTTACTTAGAAAGTCTTGCACAAAAGATTGGTAAATGATAAGCTAGATTTTGGGTAGGCTGCTTGAGTTCGCAAGGTTTATAATAAGCTTGAGAACAATAATTAAATTTTTTTGGGGAGCTGTCTCTTTTTGTTGCCGTGGCACAGAAATATGGCACCCACCTTATCTTACGTTCTGTAAGGATTTATAAGCCAACGACCGTAGCGGTTTACCTATATAATCATTCACTTCTCACACTAAAAGCCTGTCTTGAAATTATATATAAGAGGTAATTTTGTTGTCAAAACTCGTCTCCGTTCCACAACAAACAATAGAAACTGCTTGCAGTACTCGACTTCGTTTTTTCTAAAAATTCCTCTCTTATATATCTACTGATCTGACGGCTCTAACAAACATAGATTTCTCTGTAATGGCTTTATCGTGCGCTATTTCGATCTTATAGTCCTTTTTCATGTTAAACATGGAACTTTAAGATTTAAATAGCTATAAACCTACTCATTACAGAGAAATGTTCACAGAGATGACTTCACTATTAGTGAACCACTGATGGCTCTAGCTATATTTTCTAGAAGCATCAACTCGTAAAGTATTACTTCGTGGTGCGCTACTTCGCGGAGTATTACTTCGTGGTGCACTACTTCGTGGAGCACTTGTATTATGTTTATGCTTTGGCTTTCTATCAAAACCTGGTCGCTTATGCTCAGTTAAATGACTAATACTACTACGCTCCATCTTTTCACCAGGATGCATCAACCTATGAATTGCTTTCCATTTTAGCCCATCTTGAGGAGTAATCAGGTTTACAGCAGCACCTGCTGCGCCTGCTCTAGCTGTCCGTCCAACACGATGAATATAATCTTCTGGACATTGAGGCAGATCATAATTTATTACATGTGCAATATGAGGAATATCCAAACCACGTGCCGCAATATCTGTTGCCACCATAATCCGATACTTACTCGTACGAAATCCATGAATAACACGTTCACGTTTGTTTTGACGTAAATCACCATGAATCGCATCAGCACTATGTTGATCACCACGTAATTTAATCGCAAGTTTTTCTGCTCCATGTTTAGTTTTTACAAATACTAAAATTGACCCCTCCCGAGCATCCAATTGTTTAAGCAATTGTTGATATTTATCGGTTTCAGTAGTATTTATGACTTCTTGCGTTATGTTTGCAGCTGGTATGATCGTAGAACCCACTGATACACGCACAGGTTGCTTTAAATACTTCTCTGAAAGTTTAACAATATTAGCTGGTAAAGTTGCAGAGAACATCAAAGTTTGACGCTGTAGTGGTAAAAACTTAGCTATCTTGTCTAGTTGTATACCAAATCCCATATCAAGCATTCGATCACTTTCATCTAGTACTAAAAAACTAGTATTATGTAACGTCAGGCTATTTCGAGTTAAGTGATCATTGACTCGACCTGGGGTACCTACTATCAACCTAGGACGTCTTTTTAGTTGCAGAAGTTGTTTAGACATCGAGTCTCCACCTATTAACAAGCTGGTTTTAATTGAACTTCCTTTGCCAAGCAATTGTTCTAGCATAGCCATAACTTGTCCAGCAAGTTCCCTAGTAGGTACTAATACTAGCGCTGAACTAAGTGTATTTACCAAGAGATTTGCTACAAGAGGTATGCCAAAAGCCGCAGTCTTTCCAGTGCCGGTTTGGGCTGATCCCAAAATATCTCTACCTTTTAAAGCTGGAGGTATAGCTTCCGCCTGAATTGGTGTCGGTACATTAAATTTCATGCACTCCAATGAGTATAGAAGCGGCTGGGGCAATCCCAACGCATCAAAATTTTGCATAAATAACTCCTTAAAATATATATAAAATTATAAAAATTATCGTATAGCTATAGTCAATTCAGTATAATTGGGTGCTAAACGTGAAGAAAGCCTATAAATAATAGCTGAACTTTGATTAAACAAACACACTAAGTTCTAATCAATTGACTATACACAAAAAATATAAAAAACTTTAATTTAAACGTAATACTAACTCTGTTCTGGGACTTAGCTTATTTTTAGTTAGATCATGTATTCTGACATGTCGATATAGAATAACGATAGACTTCTTTTCAAATTATTTTTATGACAGTAACTTTACTGTCAAAATTTGCGCAGAGCTAGGTCGAATAAAAACCATCATCATCAATCAGTCTGAAAAGAAGCCTATTGCTACAGAATGGTTGATACAAAAGAATTTTGCCGGTGTATGGCCAACAAAATAATCTACGTTCCGTAACCTCGCTCTTCAATTCACTTTGTCTGAACCTTAGTGAACTTAGCTACACACTGGACGTATTAGATCAAATTAGCTAGAATTATTTAGACGGTAACACAAGTGAATTTATACAGCAAAACTGAATCACGAGCAGTAGATTCTCGTTTTGACTGCGCCAATGTAGTGTAACACCAAGCACAATCGAAACTAAAACTTACTACACGTGATGCAATTGGTTTTGCTATAATAGCATAAATAGAAAAAGTAAGAAAAATCAGCGACCATCTTAAGAAACTTTCTTTCTAGACAACACTTGCATCGATTTATGCGCTTGAACCATTAGACCTCTTAGAAACTTATCTAAGAGGTAATTTTGTTGTCAAAACTTGTCTCCGCTCCGAAACAAACAAGAGTACGCTGCGGTGCTCGCCTTCGTTCTTCCTAAAAATTCCTCTCTTACATGCAGTTTCCGAAGAGGTCTATCACATTCTAGTTGCATACTTAAACCTCTTTGCATTTTGTTTCTATTAAGCAAGTTGTAGAGAGGTCTATTGTGTTTACTAACTAATTTAATAATTTGAGATTAGCAGCAGAGGTTTTATTATTGCTGGTCGCAAGCTCATAGCTTACACGCTGCCCCTCATTTAACATTGAAAGTCCAGCACGCTCAACTGCACTAATATGAACAAATACATCTTGTCCACCTTGTTCAGGTTGAATAAAGCCGAAACCTTTAGTTGGGTTAAACCATTTTACAGTACCATTTGCCATTCTTGTCTCCTACGACATCTAGCGTTATTGCCTTTTCACTATAAAAAGGACAAAGAGCTTTTCTCTCGGCATATTATATCTTTTCTACTTGAACTGGATAGATAAGATATAGTACCGACTCTACTCCTTAATAAAACGCTATCGTAATTAACTGCGAAAAGAGCGTTGTATACCTATTTAGTATACAGGCTGCAACCGCTAGTAAGTAGCTTATTATACATGCAAAGAGTACTATGAAAAACTCGTATAAGTTCATAATACGTGATAATTAGCTCAAAGTCAATATCAAATCAACATTGTTATTTATTCTAATGCTATTAAGAATTAATAATATGCCAGATTTTATCAATTTTATTAATAACTTCTGCACTCATGCTAATTTTTTCTCCCCAATTTCTACTAGTCTCTGGTGACATCTTATTGGTGGCATCAATTCCCATCTTACTACCTAATCCTGATTCCGGCGAAGCAAAATCCAAATAGTCTATAGGCGTATTTTGAATAAACACCGTATCCCGATAAGGATCACTGCGAGTAGATATCGCCCAAATCACTTCTTTCCATTCACGTATATTAATATCATGATCTACGATAATTACAAATTTCGTATACATAAATTGTCTTAAATACGACCAAATACCCATCATAATTCTTTTGGCATGCCCTGGATATGACTTATTAATCGAGACTACCGCAACTCGATACGAGCACCCTTCTGGAGGCAACCAGAAATCAGTAATTTCTGGAAATTGTTGTTGAATTATCGGCAAAAATATTTCATTTAATGCAACACCAATAATTGAAGGCTCATCTGGTGGTTTACCAGTATAAGTACTGAGATATATTGGCTTGTGCTTCATGGTAATGGCTTTGACGTGAAACACCGGAAAACATTCAACATCATTATAATAACCGGTATGATCACCAAATGGTCCTTCCGGTAAATATTCATCTAAACTAACCTCACCTTCAAGAACTATCTCAGCACTGGCCGGAACCTGCAAATCTATACTTATACAATTCACTAACTCTATTCTTTTATTATTTAATAACCCGGCGAAATGATATTCTGAAACATTATCAGGTAAAGGCATAGTGGCTGCCATAGTAATTGCAGGACTAGCGCCAATTACTGCTGCCGCCGGAAATGGTTGGCTACGACTCTCTCGCCAGCGTTTGTGATGCTCTGCACCGCCACGCATCTTTAACCAACGCATTATTAATTTATTCTTACCTACCGGCTGCAACCGGTAAATACCAAGATTATAGTTATCAATTAAAGCATCACTTGGTCCCTTGGTTACAATAATCGGCCAAGTAATAAGCGGACTAACATCCGCTGGCCAACATGTTTGAATCGGCAATATTGTTAGATCCGGATCTCTAATCACTAATTCCTGACATGGTGCTCTTGATATTTTTTTAGGAGACATTGCTAATATTCTTTTAAATACTGGCAACATTGAGAATGCTGATTTTATTGATGATGGTGGCGAAGGCTGCTTTAACATTGCCAACAATTGTCCTAATTCTTTTAATTCTGTTGAATTACTTAGCCCAAGACCCATGGCAATGCGCTCGGTACTAGCATATAAGTTGGTTAATACCGGAATTGTCGATGATGTTCCATCTTGCTTAATTACATTCTCAAACAATAAAGCTGGACCATTAGCTTCTAAAAATCTTTTACTGATTTCAGTAATCTCAAGATGCGCTTGCACCGGATGACTAATGCGTTTAAGTTGTTGCTTTTGTTCCAAGAATTTTAAAAATTGTGGTAAATCATAAAAATTCATACTCACCTTACTTCTATGTAAATTCTTGTGACATGAAAAATTGGAGGGCGTTGGGTTGGTCAAAATCAAACTCTACACACAAGCATTCCTCGCCATGACGATTCTACTTCTGACATTGATTTTTACCTAGTATACAGAAAAATACCACCTAATATACTTATTAGACAATTAATATATGAAATATAAATAAAATTAAAATCTCGTGATGCAATATTTTGTATGGTAAAATGGTAGAAAGCAATAATTACTATTATTAATGCAGTGGTCAATAATTGTTTGAACTGAGATTTTTTGTTATAAGGGTATTTCAAAAAAACTGCTAACCCAACAAAAGTAAATATTAAATTATATAACGGCCAAATCAATCTCTGATGTCCTTCCACTCGCAATTTTATTCTTCTTGATTCAGGCAATCTAGCGTCTGGTGATAATAATTCATCAATATAATACTCATTAATATCACGATTATAGGCATCTTTTTCTACTGAAATTAAACTATTATATTTTAATTCAAGGATTAAGCTATCAAATGCCAATCTAGTTAAATTGCCTTGTTTATCATAAGCCTGTCTACTACCTTTCTCTAATTGAAGCAAAGGATTATTATCCAATATCTGAAAATAGCCGGAATTTGCAAATAATATCGCTGGTTTTAGTCCCCTCTCACGATTATCAAATAAAATAATACCTTGTAGACTACCATCAAGTAATTTTTTATCGACATAAATAGTTACTAGTTTTGAAATTTGGTTGAAGGTTTTCTCACTAATAATATTAGAAGCATAATTATTTTTTATGAAGCTCAAATCCGATTTCAATTTTATAAAAGCCGATGGCATTAGCTGCGCTGCAATATAATACGAAAACAACGTTACAATAATAGCAATTAATAATGCAGGAGTCGCAAGTTTTGCATTGCTAAGACCAGCATTTCTTAAAGTTATGAGCTGTCTTTCTTCATTAAAACGATGATAAGTATAAATAACTGCAAGCACCGTTACAAATGGCAAGATAATAAATAACAAAGACGGAATTATTAGGATAATTAAATATAAAAAATGTTTTAGTGCTATACCTTTATCAATCAAATATAATAATTTTAATATTTGAGTTATCCATACTACTCCAGTAATTACAAAAGTAATTATAATTAACGGTGGTAAAATACTCCTAACAAGATAACGTTTGTAAATTAATAACATTATAAGAATTTATTTAAAACTAGGTACTATGTATATTTTTATATACCACTGATGTCATTCCTGCATAGGTTCAACAACTCAATTCCAGAATTGTTGAACCTATATACATACTCCCGAACACGCAATATTCCGAACACATAACGCCATCCGAACACATAACGTCATCCCGAACTTGTTTCGGGATCTTATGAAGTCCTGATGAGATCCCGAAACAAGTTCGGGATGAACCCTTTGCGTTCGGGATGACGTTATGTGTTCGGATGGCGTTATGTGTTCGGGATGACAGTACGAATCGGGATCCCAGACACTAATGAATAACACAAGAATGACAGTGAGAGCATTTAAAAACTGTGAATGCTCATGAAATGTATACAGAATTCAGCACCATATAACTAAACCTCTTAAAAAAACAAAATATTACTTAAGTGAAATACTTACGCTCCCTTGTTGTATTCTGCTCTTCTGGAGTTTGTTGCCATTTTTTATTTGATGGCTGTTTATTATCCTTATTATCCTCTCTAATATTATCATCAACAGCTGCTGGCACTGGTGCTACTATCGCTTCTTCAGTTGGCGCTGCTATTATTTGGTCACTGGCATTTTTTATAGTCAATTTTGCCTTGCCTTTATTATCAAAACCAACAATTTTAACTTTGACAACCTCACCATGGCTTAATACCTGTTCAACAGATTTGATTTTGCTATGAGAAATTTCACTAATATGAACAAAGCCATCTCTGTTTCCTAAATAATTTACAAAAGCTCCAGCTTCTAAAATTTTAACTACCGTACCATCAAAAACATCTCCAACCTGTGGATCAAAGGCAATCGCTGCAATCCTGATAATTGCTGCATCAATTTTAGCCTTACCAACTGCTGATACTGAAATAGTACCATCATCAGCAATGTCAATTTTGACCCCCGTACTATCACAAATTTCACGAATTACTTTACCACCAGAGCCGATGACTTCACGTATTTTATCCTTATCAATTTTGAATGTTTTGATTACTGGTGCGTACTGACTAACATCAAGGCTTGAGCTAGCAATAGTCTTACACATCTGCTCTAAAATATGAATACGGCCAATTTTTGCTTGCGCCAGCGCTTGCTCCATAATTTCAAAAGTAATACCATTTACTTTGATATCCATTTGTAAGGCAGTAATCCCTTCATGACCACCAGCCACTTTAAAATCCATATCACCAAGATGATCTTCATCTCCTAAAATATCAGATAATACTATAAAGCGTCCATTTTCCTTGACCAATCCCATTGCTATACCTGACACCGGTTCTTTAATGGGTACTCCAGCATCCATAAGTGCCATCGATGCCCCACATACTGTGGCCATCGAAGAAGAGCCATTAGATTCGGTAATTTCGGATACTATCCTAATAGAATATGGAAATTGTTCTTTTGTTGGCACTACTTTATTCAGAGCACGCCACGCCAGCTTACCATGACCAACTTCTCGACGCCCCGGCGCTCTTAGTGGCGTAGATTCACCAACTGAATAAGGGGGAAAAATATAATTAAGCATCAGACTTTCTTTATATTCACCTTCTAAGCCATCTATTATTTGTTCATCTTGATTAGTGCCAAGAGTAACTACAACCAAGCCTTGCGTTTCCCCTCTAGTAAATAATGCAGAACCATGAGTTTTAGGCAAAAATGCCACCTGACAATCTATCTGCCTGATATCTGTTGGTGTTCTACCATCAATCCGAATCTTTTTTTCCAAAAGATCATTACGTAAAACCTCAGCCTCTACTTCTTCAAAAGCAGACTTAATCTGCAACTCTGAAAATTGAGTTTCTGGGTTATTCTGTATTTCCTCTATCACCTGCCCTACAATCAACTGCAACTGACGCATTCTTTGATGTTTGCTACTAATAGCAAAAGCATCGCGAATCGCTGTTTCTTTCATTTTTCTGATTTGTTCTTTTAGTGTAACTGGAAATAATTCACAAATCTCCCATTTTGGTTTACCAGCATCAATTACTAACTCATTAATCATTTGAATTACTGGTTGAAAAGCCTCATGACCAAACTTTATCGCCTCAAGCATCACCGCTTCTGATAATAAATCTGCTTCAGATTCTACCATCATTACCGCACTGCTAGTACCGGCCACCACTAAATCAAGTTTACTATTTTTTAATATTTCTGATGATGGATTCAAAACAAATTTTTCATTGACCAAACCTACTCTGCTAGCTGCAATAACATCTAAATATGGCACACCAGATAAGGCTAAAGCAGCAGAACTGCCAATAATTGCCAGAATATCGGTATTACACTCAGGGTCGTATGAAAGTACAGTACAAATTACTTGGGTTTCATTAAAAAACGCTGGATGAAATAGCGGTCTGATTGGTCGATCAATTAAACGTGATACCAAAACCTCACGCTCAGAGCCTCTACCTTCACGCTTCAAGAAACCGCCAGGAATTTTACCAGCAGCAAAAGCCATTTCTCTATAATGCACGGTTAAGGGGAAAAAACTCACCCCTTCTTTTATTTCTTTATTACTAACAGTAGTGCATAGCACCACTGAATCACCCATAGTAACTAACACAGCCCCATCCGCCTGACGAGCGATTTTACCGGTTCTAAGTTCCAGAGTTTTACCGTCCCATTCAATTTTTTTAACAATTTCGTTAAACATTATTTATTATTCCTTAAAATATTATTTTTTAGTGATATATGAAAATGAGAACACTCAATAACAGGCATTAAATCACCATTAACCACCCAAGGTCAGCATAGCTAAATATGCTGACCAGCAAACTTGACTAGATTCGAGAGTGTTCAATAAACTGTGTCAATTAAATAAAGCTTGTCATTGCGAGGGCTCTGCCTGAAGCAATCCAGAAAAATCATATAGCGACTGGATTGCTTCGACTGCGTCTCGCAATGACGAGCCTTTTTAATTGACGCAGTTTATTGAACACTCCCCTAGATCGTGCTTCGTGCCGCAAAATGACAATTGAAGTTGAGTAGGGTATACTCGGTCAAAATCAAGGAGTGCTAGGAGTCATAGAGTCGAGGAGCGCAGCGTACACTTGAGTACGTGAGCACCACAGATCTCTAAATGACGACAACGCAATCCGCAGATTTTCACCGAGTATACCTATTTTCTGATTCCTAGCTCACCTATAAGTGATAAATACTTACTCAAGCTCTGCTTCTTAATATAATTTAATAGCCTACGCCTGCGACCAACTAACATCAACAAACCACGCTTTGAGGCAAAATCCTTATGATTAGTCTTAAAATGCAAGGTTAAATTATTGATTCTTTCTGTAAGAATAGCACACTGCACTTCAACAGAACCAGTATCATTCTCACTAGTGGCATATTTTTTTATTAAAGATTGTTTAATCTCTGCTGTAATCGACATCGTACTTTCTCCTTTTAATTAATTTAAGTTAAATACCCTTGAAGACTTAAAGCAATTATTGTTTAAACTACCAATCGCTATCAATATATTTTGATGCCGAACCCAACACAGCCCAAGATCGTGACCATACTCAAATATACATTTGATGCCAAATTTGATTTGCTTTACTTGCTCTAAAGTAGCTTCCAATACCGGGATGTCGTCCAGCACTGCTTCAGTCTTTAGCATTTTTGTTTCAAGAAAATCTTGAAGAACTAGTGGAGATAATTCAATAAATTCTTCCACGTGTGATGAGTTGTAAATAAAAAACTGCCCCACCTGAGTCCTGCGCAATTCTATCACAAAACCCAAACTTTGCAAGGATAAAGCTATATCCTCTGCTAATGTCCTGATATACGTGCCTTTAGAACATTGCGCTAGATAGCTAGCACTATTTTTTTGTTCATCAACTGCTAGGCACTTTAAAATATAAATTTGAATTGTCCTCGGCAATATCTCAAACTGACTATTTTGTCTTGCCAATGTATATGCCCTAACTCCACCAATTTTTAATGCTGAGAATTTTGGTGGTACTTGCGTGATAGAACCAATAAACTTATTACATACATCAACACATTGATCTTTATTTGGGAAGTTAGCGGTAGTTGCAATGACTTGCCCACTAGCATCTGCTGTATCAGTTTTAGCACCAAATTTGATCGTAAAAACATAGGTTTTTTTAGCATCAACTAATACCCGCACCAACTTTGTGGCTTCACCTATTGCTAGCGGCAACACCCCTTCAGCCTCCACATCCAAAGTACCACAATGACCTACTTTACTACCACGTAAAGCTCTCTTGATTATAGCGACTACTTTTGCAGAACTTACACCTAAGGGCTTATAAATATTTAACCAACCATGCATAGATATACTCATTAAACTGATACTGATTGGCGTTGTCGCCCTCTACAAAGTAGGATAATGTTTAATAAATTTTAATACAACCATCTCTACATTAACGTCATCCCGAACTTGTTTCGGGATCTTATGAAGTTCTGATGAGATCCCGAAACAAGTTCGGGATGACGTCATGTGTTCGTGGTAACGTTCGTGTTCGGGATGACGTTGCGTGTGGAATTGCTTAGTCAAATTAGGAGCATACCTACCATTGAGTTACAAATATTTATTAGTTAAATACTGCATAAATATCCCAGGTTGAATAGTATCGTATCCGGTAGCATCTTGTAAAAGAGCCTTTGAAGTTTTCAAAGAACCATATTGTCTTAAATTTTGCGTTAAAAATAAATTCAAAGAGCTAAAATCACCCTTTTGTAAAGCACTAGGAATATCAGGATATACTTCTTTTGCTTTTGCCATTAGTTGCGCAGCGATAATAGCTCCATTAGTATATGATGGAAAATAGCCAAAAGCTCCCCATGGCCAATGTATGTCCTGCAAGCACCCTTCTTGATATGAATTTGGAATAATACCAAGATATTCCTGCATTTTCTGATTCCATAACATTGGTAAATCATTCACTGTTAAATCACCTTCAATAAAAGCTTCTTCCAATTCAAATCTCATGATTACATGCAGTGGATAGGTAACTTCATCAGCATCTACTCTAATAAAATCCGGCTTCACCAAGGTGAGCAGCTGATAAATATTTGCTCCTGAATATTCTGCACCACGTAATCCCAATTCATCACGCAAGGTTTTTGCTAAAAACTCGGTAAATTCTTTGGATTTTGCCACCTGCATTTCCATAATCAGTGATTGGCTCTCATGAAACGCCATCCCCTTTGCTTCACCAATTGGTTGATTACGATACTCAAATGGTAAATTCAACTCATATAATCCATGACCAGTTTCATGAATTACTCCTAACAACCCAGATAAAAAATTATTTTCCTCATATCTAGTAGTTAATCTGACATCATCAGCAGTACCACCACAAAAAGGGTGAGTAGATTCATCAAGCCGGCCACGCTCAAAATCAAAACCCATAGCTTCCATGATTTTCTTGCCCAGCATTTTTTGTTCAAGCACACTCATAGACTCAGTAATCGGCAATGATTTTTCTTGTTGTTGTTTCGCTAAA
Organism: Candidatus Trichorickettsia mobilis; assembly: GCF_963422225.1. Taxonomy (NCBI): domain Bacteria; kingdom Pseudomonadati; phylum Pseudomonadota; class Alphaproteobacteria; order Rickettsiales; family Rickettsiaceae; genus Candidatus Trichorickettsia; species Candidatus Trichorickettsia mobilis. The sequence continues at coordinate 1,070,358 of NZ_OY728607.1, read as the reverse complement.
ATTTTTTCTAATAACTGAGGCAATTGTTGTTTTAATACAGTGTATACCGATTTTATCCCTGCACTACTACTATCCGGATCATAGCTATCAATCAGTACATCAAATTTTGACATATTAAAATATTCCGCTTTGATTCCCGCTATTTCTTTAGTTAAATCTACTACCTGCTGCAAATACGGCCTTAATAAATTAAAATCATTGTTTTGCCGCGCTTCCCGCCAAACAAATTCACAATTAGTTATAGCTAAACCCCTATAAAACGGTTATAACATGTACTTTTCAAACAGAGTGTCTACGTCACAGCGATATTTCCTTCTTCTAGATTTAGCTTGAGCCCATTTTGGTTCAATAGGATTCAAATCAGGAGAATAAGGCGGTAAGTACTCCAATATATGACCAGCTTTTTCTATCATAGTTTTTAAATACGGACTTTTATGGAAACTTGCATTGTCTGTCACAACCACGGAATTATTAGGTAATTTCGGTATTAAATCTTGTTCTACCCAGCTGTTAAAAATAACTGTATTAACATTGCCGTCAAAAATTGACACGGTTAGCAGCGATTTACCTACTAATGCCCCTATAACATTAGTTCTTTTTGACGGATGCCAATCATGAACACCATAACACCTCTTGCCTTTTGCCGAATATCCGTGAGTTCTAGGCGCGCTATGGACAAACCCGCTCTCATCGGTAAAGACAATAACTTTTTCCTCTGCCTCGTACTTTTTTATCTTATTCTGAAATTCTAACCTCTCTTCTTCTTTTGCCTTCGGATGTTTTAAAGCTTTTTTTATACGTAATGTTCAACTTCTTTAATGCTTTTTGTATTCCAGATTTACTCACTCCTAACCGCTCAGCTCTTTCATATTGATACGCGTCACTATATTGCACCACGTCTTCTCTCAATTTATCAATCGGTATTTTTTTCGAAGCTCTATTCCTATTCTTTAGAGGAGATATTTTTTTAGTCCATACAAATACCGTGTTTTTTCCTACTCCAAAACGTTTTGATATTGATTCAAAACTCATCTTCTCTTTTTCTTTGATAGCCAGTACTTTCTTTCTAAAATCTATCGAATATGTCATAACAATTATTTTAATTATACCCTTTGATTATAACCGTTTTATAGAGGTTTAGCTATACCGTATGACAATGGCGCGCTTGTAATTCCGCACTGACACAACTGGCATGTAAGAAACGGCGCTTCATCTCTCTAAAATTTGCCTGTTGCCACATATCAAGAGCCGTAGTCTCTTGCTCCGCTGCCGCAATTAAATTAGCTGTAGTTTCACAAGTTAATAGCTTATGGACTACAGCAGAAAGAGTGGTGATCTCCTGTTGTCTACTGACCGCAGATTTTTTTGGTAAATTAACTGAATAATCCCAATGAATAATGCCAAGCAAATTGTTCAAACGCCCAATTTGCTCAAATTTGGCGGTTAACTGCTGGTAATTAGAAATCAAGTTTGATGAACTCATAATTTTGCCACTGTGTAATCTGTGTATGGATTAATTGATTGGTGACGAAGAAATAATATTCCAACTTCAAAAAATGGTGCTAGTGTAATTTGGAGCTCATTAACCAATAGCTTATCCTCTATATCCACCTGTAATTCCTGTTTGATTGCATCAAAAATTTCTCGTAAAGTTTTCGTACCACCAACCAGATGTTTAAATATATATTTTGTACATTGTGAAGTATTAATGTTGATGTCAGCATTAACACGCACTGCTGGGAAGTTCAAATTAAAGTTGATATTTGAACCAGCTACTATGTTATTATTTTCAAAATGATCATACATTTGCTGCGGTATGTGCCCAGTGTTATAGTAAAAATAAGGGATATTGTCTAAATCCACAACCGAAGCAATGCTATCTTTCTGCTTCGATACAAAAAAATCATGTTTGATAATCTTACCGGAAATAAGCTCACAAATAGTACGCTGCTTAATAATATCCATACCCTTAATTTTAGTCAATAATTCAAGATCTTTAATATAACTTTGTGGTTTTAGCAATAATCTACTTTCAGGCACAGCAAATTCCACCAAATGTAAACTAGCATGTTCAACAAATTGATATAATTCAGGGATTGTATAAGCACGATCCTGTTTATGTAGAAACATGTCATATAAGCCAATGTCACCAAAGTTCACATGATCACTTATTAATTCTTGCGCTCTTGCAAACCAGTTAGTAGTCGGTAATGCGGAGAGTATGGATTTAGCATTCTTGATTTCTACATCAATATTAGTTACCCCTTCATTTACTATTTTCATCATATCCTGAATATGATAAAGCCCAGTACGACCATATTTGGCATAGACCATCAAATGCATACCGCCACGCATCGACAAGGAATCACTTAATATCTGCAATCCTTCATCAGGAGATCCTAGATGATGCAGCACTCCAGAACAATTAATAAAATCAAATTTACCTAAATTAAGTTTTGGAATATTTAGAATGCTGTCCTGAATCCAGGTGATATTTTTTAAGCCACGTATTTCTGCACGCTTTTGCGCTATTTCCATGCTGACAAAACTAAAATCCAAATAGACGATTTCAGCATTAGTGTTTTTTAACTGTTCACCAAGAAAGGTTGAAGAATCACCAGTGCCACCACCAGCTACCAAAACACGGAATCCTGATTTAAAATTTTCCTTTCCTCGATATAACCAATGATTTAATTCTGCCAGACTCTCACCTACTATAGAAAGCAGTCTGGTATTTTCCTCTTCAGGATCGCGCATTGGATATGGCAGTTGCTGATACTGCGCCTGCACCGCAGTTAAATCATTTTTATTTGTCAGAGCTTTAGATTTTGATTTTGAAGACATACCATTTGTTTATTAAAATTATTTATGTATGCAATTTATGAAATAACGATTATGTTACATAGCAGCAAATAAAATGGCAAGTCAAGTCTTTATCTACTGAAACCAAAGTTTTCAATATTTGCCATCCTGAATTCCAGAATAGCAAAAGTCACTAAGCTAGTGACTTACCTGCCATTGAGTTAACTGTTGGTAATTAGAAATTAAGTTTGATGAATTCATAATTTTGCCAGTGCATAATCTGTGTATGGATTGATTGATTTGTGACGAAGAAATAATATCCCGGCTTCAAAAAATGGAGCCAGGGCTGTTTTAGCTTCATTGATTAATAATTCATCTGAAAGATCACGATTTAACTCTTGCCTAATGGTATCAAAAATTTCCTGCAAACTTTTCGCGCCATCAATCATATTTTTGAATATATACTTTGTATAATCTGATATACAAAGCAATATGTTAACATTACATCTTTGAGCAATATTAAAACCAAAATTTACGTCCATACCAGCTATCAGCTTATTATTTTCTATATAATCATAAGCATGCTTCGGAATATAAGAAGTATTATAGTAAAAATAAGGAATATTATCCAAATCAACGACAGAGGCCATTGTTTCCTGTTTTATAGACACAAAAAATTCATGCTTGGTTATCTTGCCTGTAATTAGTTCATAAATTGCTTGTTGATTAATAACATCCTTATTTTTGATCTTAATCAATAGTTCAGGGTTCCGAATATAATTTTTTGATTCCAATAACAATAAACTTTCTAACATGCTAAATTCTACAAAATGTAGACCAGCATTACTAACCAACTCATACATTTCAGGAATTGAATAAGCATGATCCTGCTTATGCAAAAGTAGATCATACAATCCCCCATCTTCTGCATGATCATGATATAATCCTTCGCCTTTTTTAAACCAGTTAGTATTAGGCAAAGAACTAAGAAGAGATCTGCAATTTATTATTTCTTGCACTTTGCTATGAACATTCGAATTTATCAAACGCATTAAATTCTGCATCTGATATACCCCTTCACGTCCATATTTAGCATAAACCATCAAATGCATGCCCCCACACATTGACAAGGAATCACTTAATATCTTCAATCCTTCCAGGACTTACGCAAATCGCACGACAGGGCTCTTTAATTCCTGGATTAAATAGTTCCTTAATAACCCGCTCTTTAGCTGATATACGGTGCTAGAAGCAGCATTTGCAGCTTTTTTCAAACAATTCCAGACCATGATAGCGCAAGCTATATGATTTCTCTGTATTCTTCCTATTCTACATTGGCACTTTTCAATACCGGTGACTTGCTTGACTTCACGATGAAATTCCTCAATCTTCCACCTGAAGCCATACTCTTGTTGTACAGCATCAAGCGAATTTTGAGCCATGTCGTTTGTGACGACATAGTCAGTTCTGTTGGTAGAAACAGTTACTCTGAATAATTTCACTTTATGATCTTTAGGAAATTTATGAATCTTGATAATCTTACCGTTGCTAATATCATCAGTACTCCAATCCAAAGAATCAACTCTACAGTAAGCCTTATTACCGTTGCTATCGTCTACTAAACGATTACTTTTGATAGGACAATAGTAATATTTACCGATAGTTTCTATTTGAAGTAGAATCGAGGTTGTCGCATACCAACTATCCATAAGTACTGTGTTAAATGCAACCTTTTTGCTATAATGAGCATTACGCAGCATTTCTTTAACGTGATCTATTTTAGTTAAACCGTCTTTATCGGGATTGAATATCCTATAATCTATTATCCAAAACTTATTCTCTTCAGGATTAACATAAACACAGGTCACAATACCTATGCCTTTTATTACTTCCTTGGCATTGCCGCTATATTGATACCTGACTTCATCTATATTATTCGAGTAACTTTTATCTAATACGCTATCGTCAAATAGCAACTTGCCGTTAGCGCTGAAGATAATCTCTTCTTTACCGTGTTCCCATATTAATCTTGGTGATAATTTAGCATTCGCTAGATATCTTCTGACCCTGTCGTCGCTTAAACCTTCTACATGATCAGCAAAATTTGTAATAGTATAATTTGTCTGGCTCGATAATAAATACTGACAATAATCTATTCTTGTAGTCATCTTATACTCACAATCTAAATTACATTATACTCCCATAATATCTCGATTCTTATCTAATTTCATTAGTCTTGCGGAAGTCCTGCCTTCATCAGGAGATGCTAGATGATGAAGCACTCCGGAACAATTAATAAAATCAAATTTACCTAAATTAAGTTTTGGAATATTTAGTATACTGTCATGAATCCAGGTGATATTTTTCAGGCCACGCACTGCTGCGCGCTTTTGCGCTATTTCCATACTGGCAAAGCTAAAATCCAGATAGGTAATTTCAGCACCAGCGTCTTTTAACTGTTCGCCAAGAAAGATTAAAGAATCACCAGTACCACCACCAGCTACCAAAACACGAAATCCTGATTTAAAATCTTCTCTTCCTCGATACAAATAATGGTTTAATACCGCTAAACAATCACCTATTGTTGAAATCAACCTCTTATTTTCATCTTCAGGATACCTTAGCGGATATGGATATTCCTGATATTGTTCTTGTACCGCCAATAAATCTTTCATTTAGATTACCTATAAAATCAAAAACTATACTGAATCACTAAGATGGTAAATGTAAACAAAACGTTAAGATGATTTTTAGGATATTTTTTTATATTTCAAGGCAAATTTGATGATACTAGTGGCTCTATTAGAATAAAATTTAGCGTAGAAAGATAAGAAAATAGGCAAAAATTCAATCAACGTTTTGTTTACATCTACCATCTAAATACACTCTTTATATGCTGCTATCGATTTATCACGAAGAAATAAAATTCCGATCTTAAAAAACTGAGTAAATATAATTTTACATTCATTAATTAATACCGCATCTAATATATTCCATTTAAACTCTTTTCTTATAGCATCAAAAATTTCTTGCAAGCTTTTCGAACCTTCTATCATATTTTTAAATATATATTTTGTGTATTTAGACACATGAATATTAATGTCTACATCTTGTACATATCGACAATTTAATTTAAACTTGAGCTCTTGACCTATAGATACTTGACCGTTATCAATAAAATTATAAATCTGCGTTGCTAAATCGGTTTCGGGATAAAAATATGGTACGTTAGTCAAACACGCTAAATCCGCAACAGTATCCTTGACTTTAGATACATAGAAATCATGTTTTACCACCGTTCCTACAATTAATTCACTAATTGCTTGTTGAACGCGAATATCTAGTTGCTTGATCTGACGCAGCAAATCAGTATCTTTTATATATTTTTCTATTTCTAATTCCAATCGCTGTTTTGGTGATGTAAAATGCACAAAATGCAAATCAGCCTTACTAACAAACTCATACATTTCTGGGATCGAGTAAGCTCGATCCTGCTTATGCAGAAACAAATCGTATAACCCAATATCACCAAATAATATATGATCAGCTATAAAATCTTGTGACTTTGTATACCAATTAGTAGCTGGTAAAATCTCAACTATAGCTTTACAGTTTTCTATTTCTTCTGCCATACTATTAACATCAGAGTTAATTACTTTCATCAGATGTTGTATTTGATAAACACCAGCACGTCCATATTTAGCGTAAATCATCAAATTCATACCACCACAGATCGACAAGGAATCACTTAATATCTGCAATCCTTCATCAGGAGATGCGAGATGATGAAGCACTCCGGAACAATTAATAAAATCAAATTTACCTAAATTAAGTTTTGGAATATTTAGTATACTGTCATGAATCCAGGTGATATTTTTCAAGCCACGCACTTCTGCTCGCTTTTGCGCTATTTCCATGCTGGCAAAACTAAAATCCAAATAGACGATTTCAGCATTAGTGTTTTTTAACTGTTCACCAAGAAAGGTTGAGGCATCACCAGTGCCACCACCGGCTACCAAAACACGGAATCCTGATTTAAAATTTTCTTTTCCTCGATATAACCAATGATTTAATTCTGGCAACTGCCCACCAACCACCTGTAAAAGGCGCTGCGTTTCTTCCTCTGGATCTCTAAGCGGATAAGGATAGTCCTGATATTGCTCTTGTACGGCTAATAAATCTTTCATTGACGACACTCATGAATAACAAACTTGGAATTCTATGAAACACACAAAATAAAGCAATATCTAATTGGCTAATCGCTTTTGACAATGGCATAATCTTTAAATGCTGCTATCAATTTATCACGAAGAAATACGGAAGAGCCTCCTATTTTCTTTTGGCTATTATCATCCTAACCAACAAAACCATGCTCGCTCCTATTAATGCACAAAGTGGAATAACGCTCAATGCATAAGAGTATGATTCTATACTATAAATACGAAGATCATCTTGCATCTTACCAGTCCAAAATAAATCCATGATAAAGCCGATTGAGGTATGAAAAAATACTCCGCCTAGCATATTAATACAATTTAAGAACGCTACAGTTACACCCAAGAGCTTTGCTTCAACCAATTCACAACCGATAGCAAAAATTAATACCTGGTAACAACACATTATTCCTATAATGACAAACAAGCATCTTAATAATAAGAGACTAATCTCACTATTACTTAACCATAATAATTGAGCAAATATGACAGCCATAATCATACCACATAAACTAATTACTAAATAATTGCCTAATTTTTTAGCGCATAACGCCAGTACTGGGCCACCAACAAGCATTCCTAAAAAGATAAACGATATTAATTCTGCTGCCTCACCTTTAGCGATATGATATGTGGTCATCAAATATGGCACTCCCCAAACATCGGCAAAACCCTCTAATGACCCTACCATTAATAAATTGGCAATAGCTAAAATCCACATTACCGGAGAATTAATTAGTTTTTTGAAATCACGAATTTGTAATAGTGTCGTTGGCTCCGTTAAATTGGTAGCTATAGTTGGTGCTCGTAAAAATAAATATGTTAATATACCAATGATCACCGCTACTGAAGACAAGATAATACTTACTTTATACCAACCTAGAGACGTAACCATTATGCTCACCGGCTTACCACCATATATTGCCCCCATTAAACCAATAGTAAAACTAAAGCCAATCATTCGTGCATATTGTTCTGAGCCAAACCATTGTGATACTACTTTTGAAGTTCCTAAAAATCCAACAGCAGAACCAGCTCCGATACAACAACGACTAATAAGAGCAATATACCAGTTTTCTGTATAACTCAGTGTAGCAGCAGCAATACCGCAGACTAATGCGCTTAAAAACACTACATATCTTGGTGAATAACGATCCAAAGCCATCGCTACTGGAATTTGCATAGCAGCATAGCCGTAATAATAACAAGAAGCGAGCAGACCAAATTCTGTAGCATCAATCATAAATTGCTGCATAATCTGCTGCATCATTAACCCTGGCCATAGGCGCAATATAAATTGATAGGTAAAAAACTTAGTGGAAATAACCACATTACAAAAGGCAAGACACCTTGTTGTTTATTGTAAAACATAAAATTATCCTTAAATTTCTTAAGAGTTGTAATATATAGATGGGGGTAAATAAATAGAAAAAAAGATGATGGCGGCTAGCCGCCAATAATAATAGAAGGATTAAGAAATGTTAAATACAAAAAACTTTGCATTAGGAGTAAGTATCATTATTGTTTGAGATCATACTAACTATAGTAGCGTTGGTCATCTAGCTACATAAGTCAGCTTCTATACTAATATATATAAAAAATTGATATATTACAATATCTTTTTTTACTATTACCATTTCTTCACAAAGCCAAATTTGTTTAAAACCAGGTCATCAGATATTGAGACTAAACATCTAAAAAAATATATAAACCTAAAAATATAAATGCTATTGCAGTTTTTCTTCTTTTTTCTCAGGCAAGAAGCCACCAACTTGGGCATCCCAGAGGGTCTTGTAGAGACCGGCACTTGCCAGCAATTCCTGATGAGTACCCATCTCAATAATCTTACCTTGTTCAAAGACCAAGATTCGATCCATATGCAATAGAGTTGATAAACGGTGAGCGATGACAATGGTAGTAGCATTGCTGGTTTCAAGCATTTCATTTAGTGATTCCTGAATTAATTTTTCTGTAGGCGTATCGAGTGCAGAAGTAGCTTCATCTAAAATCAGAATTGGAGCATTTTTGAGAATTGCTCTAGCTATCGCAATACGTTGCCGCTGGCCGCCACTGACCTTGACGCCGCGTTCACCGACGATTGAATGATAGTCATGCGCCATATGCATAATATCTTGGTGCACTCTGGCTTTTTTACAGGCACTGACAATTTCATCAAAGCTGGCATCATATTTTGCAAGTTGTAGATTTTCTAAAATAGAGCGGTGAAACATGGTAATATCTTGTGGGATAACCGATATATTTGCTCGTAAAGATTCCTGAGTTACAGAGATTATATTTTGCTCATCAATCATAATCTCACCACTACTTACATCAAAATATCTCAACAAACATTTGATTAAAGTAGTTTTGCCAGCACCAGAAGTTCCAACAATGCCAATTCTTTGACCAGCTTCTACATGTAAATTAAAATTATGTAATACGTCAGTTTTACTGCCACTATAAGCAAAACTAACATTGTTAAATTTAATATCACCACATACATTAGTTAGGAGTTTGGCGTTTGGGGAATCTGGAGTATCATATTTAGTATTAATAAAGTCGAAGGATGCTTTGATTGAAGCAATTCCTGGATTAATGTTGAATAATAAATTTTCTAAAAATTCATCAAGTGTGTGATGTACTTTAAGCATGATCATTGCCGCAAAAGCAAAGACACCGGCAGTAATCTGGTCAGTTTTATAGAGATAGCTGAGTAAATAAATTTGCGTTGCACTTTGGATGAGCACCATAATAGTATCAGCATTATCAACAAAGTAAGCATCAAACTTACGAGTCTTTTTCTCCCAATCACTCCAATTTAGCAATGCAGGAGTCAGTTTGAGTTTAAACTCACTCTTGATGTTGCCAATAATTTTTATACCAAAGATGTTAGTGATTGAATCATTGATGATTCCCAAGGTTTCCTGTCTAGCAGAGACATATTGTTCTTGTAAGCACATTTGCTTTTTTAATAGTAGCGTTATTACCGGTGTATAAATCATCACAAAGACGAGAATTGTTATAGCTGGTAACGCACTGACCTTAAACAAAAATAATATGCCCATAATAATAACACCCATACTGTGTAATGCATTAAAGCAGTGAGTGATTAAAGTAAGTATATTACTTTGAAAATCCGAAATTTTATTTGAGATTTCACCAGATAGATGAGAATCAAACCAATGCAATGAATGCCCAAAAGTATTGGTGTACATATCAGTTACAGTCTCAGAAAGAAGTATGGGCTTAAATTTCATATCTAGCAACCGCCTAATGAAAAATAGACCATGATGCATAAATTTATAAAAAACAAATAGCAACAACAACGCTTCAACATTGGCATTTTGATTCAAGGCAATAGTATCAATAATTTCTTTTATTTGATAATCGACTACAACATTGAACATAGAACCAATGATCGCAATCATAAATAATGAGCAAAAATATATTTTATAGCGAAAAAAGATCGATTTAAGATAAGTCGAAAGAGATCTATTCATAATCATCAATAGCTTTATTTAATGGATGACATTCATTTAAGATTTTTTTGAGATAATTAGTTTGCAAATGTGTATAAATTTGCGTGGTACTAATATCGGCGTGACCAAGTAATTCTTGGATCACCCTAAGATCAGCGCCACCTTCCAGCAAATGACTAGCAAAACTATGACGCAGTACATGTGGTGATATATTATTTGGATCAAGGCCTGCCTTAATAGCGAGTTGTTTCAATAAAATAGCAAAATTTTGTCTAGTCATATATCCAGACTCAGCTATTGAAGGAAATAAATATAGTATGTTCTTGGGTTTATGTGAACCAACAAACAAGTTACGTACTAGTAAATATTCCATAATGCTGGAGATTGCTTGATCATTAATTACTACATGTCTTTCTTTATTGCCCTTGCCTTCAATAGTAAATATTTTTTTGATTTCAGATTTATTGGTACTTCTTAATAGGTTTGAAAGCTTTAAACTTACTAGTTCTGATACACGTAATCCACTGGCATATAGTAGATGAATCATTGCCTTTAACCGTAATCCTTCAGGAGTTTTATCTAGGTCACAGCAATTTAACAACTCTTTGATTTCAGCTACCTGCAATATCAAAGGTAGCTTAGAGGAATATTTTGGTAAGTCTACTATCAGCACCGGATTGTGAGTAGTATAGTTCTCACTAACCAAGAAGGCATAATAAGTTTTTATAGTGGATAATTTACGATTGATCGACCGGGCTTGAAGATTTTTTGCCGCTAAAAATCTAATAAAGCCATTAATATGCTCTATATTGACATTTAATGCCGATAATTTTTTATCAATTAGAAAAATACTAAAATCTAATAAATCACGTTTGTACCCAAGCACAGAATTTTTAGCAATCCCTCGCTCAGCCATCATCATTTCTAAAAACTGCTCAGTAAATTCCATAATGATTGTAAGAAGATTGGAGGCCAGGGCCGGAATCGAACCGGCGCATTGAGGATTTGCAGTCCACGGCATTACCACTTTGCTACCTAGCCATAGGTATATTCCTTGAGAGTGTTCAATAAATTGTGTTAGACCGTCATTGCGAGGCGTAAGCCGAAGCAATCCAGAAAGACTTGCAACTCTTTATAAACTGGATTGCCACGGTCACTAACGTGACCTCGCAATGACATATTTTAACTTAATTGACACAGTTTATTGAACGCTCTCTATTCCCTTTTGTATATACACTATTTATTACCTAATATTATACTAAAACGCAAGGATTTGTTAGGATAAAAAATGATAACTCCATAAAACATGAATATACTCGGTCAAAATCAAGTTCCGCTCGGAATTCCGAAGTCGAGCACCGCAGCGTACTACTTTAGTACGTGAGGAGCGCAGATCTTCAGGAATGATGAAGCCAATTCTTGATTTTCACCGAGTATATAATATGTTAGTATTTGTGCTCAATAGCATAAGGCGCAGAAAAAATACCTCTATGATGTCCTTTAACCGGAAGAGAGCCAAGTATTGGTATATGTTTTATAATAGTACTAATACCAAATAAGGATGGTATTACTTGACCTCTGAGCTTGATTTTATGATTATTTATATCAATATTACCGGCCATCGTAAAATCAAAATATGGTCCATCAGCTACAGCATCACTGATATTAATAATATTATTTTGATAATTAAAATTACCAGTCATATCGGCAAAAACAATATCTTTGTTATTAGTGATAGAGTTAATAAATCCAGGCAAGGACACAAATGAAACTACCTTGGTTAAAAATGGCACATTAGTTACTACAAATCTTCTGAAAGTAAAACTACCATCCAGAATAGGTATAATTTCACCAACTTTCACCTGTTGTCGGCTAGTAGTTAAGATTAATAACATAGTGCCAGCTTTCATATCATTAAATATTCCCATACTTTTAAAGGCTGCACCGGCATTGTTGGAAGTAATAACCCATTCCTCCTTGTTATCAAAAGTTTTAAGCAACATTTTCAAGAATTTGCTACCAATTTTTGAATCTAGATGGCCTTTAAAACATCTTACTTGATCACACTTAACTTTCAAAATTACATCATCAAGCCATACATTGTGTTTAAGCTTGATTCGATCTATTTCTACTTTAAGATTAGTATTGGTGTTTTCTTTATTCTTTTCTAGAAACTGGAGCATATTTGCTTGAGATAAATCAAGTCGGCTACCTTGGATTTTTGCTGTAAAATCACCTGGTTCAATATTAACTTCTCCTTTGATATTAGTATCATGGTGGGTAATTATTGGTAATAGTAATTGATATTTTTTGCCACTGATATTAATTGATCCAGTAAGATTCAAGTTGTTGTCACCAATTACCTTGAATTCAATAATACGCTTAGGTTTAAGTAGATTAGTCGTTAGTTTTAAATTAGCTTTTTCTCCGACAAGTTTATGTATTGATATTTTATCCAAATAAAATTCTAGATTCTTGAGATCAGAAGTAAGGCTAACATTAGCATGATCATGGTTGCTCTTATATTCAAGATTGATGATGGCATTGCCTGATAAGAGATTAACGAATCCTATCTTATGATTTGAGCCGCTGATGACAGTCTTTACTTGTAATAGATTTGAGAATTCCTGTTGATTAATCAGATTATGCTGATAATTAAAGCTACTATCAAAATTATTGATTTTACCTTTACCATTTAAAATTACCGTACTTCCATCAAATTTTCCTTTAATATGGCTATTGCTGATTTTAAGATTATTGTCAAAAATTTCTAAATTAGCGCCTGAGATCTCAGTGGCAATATTGTAAGAATTCTTAATTAGTGGATTAAGTGGAATTATCATCTCAATCACTGAATTCGCAACACCACTTAATTTTCTTAAATCAATAGCGGAGGTTTTTAATTCATTTATGGCTTCACTGGAAACGAAATCTATTAGATCTACAGCCGGACCTTTGCTAACAGCATTTACTAACACTTTAGCAGAATCTGGATGCTGCCAATCGAGATTAATATGACCATTGATTAAGCTCTTGCTTGAATAAGCCTGTTTAAGTAGTATCTGCAAGTCATAGCCGGAAAGTAAAATTTCAAGATCTACGTCTTTAAGCGCAGGAAATACATTGTCATACTTAAATTCAACATTTTGTACGTTAAATTTGCCGGATAAATTATCTGGAGTTATAATATGTTTAGTAAAAAACTGATCATCAAGGTTTAAATTAAATTTACCATTAGTAAGATCGCCAGCTTTATTATATTCGTCGATGAATGATATGACTTCATTGTCAGGAAGAATTCTTCCAATGATTTTATATAGTATTAATGGTATATTTTCGACAGTTCCATTAACTACAATATTGTTAGAGCCGATAATACTATTAATTGATAAATAAGATTGGTGACCTAATTGCAAATTGCAATCTGTAGCACTTAATTTGTTTTGCACATTATAACTATATTGACATACAACAGAGCTAGCGGTTGATAAATCTTGATGGGTATTTAAGAGAGTGGAAAGATCTAGCTGATCAAATATAATCTGTGCATCAGCAACTAATTGTAGTAATTTAAAATCGTAGTTGATGTAGACATTGCTTTGAACAATTTGCTGCTTATCGTTGGCGCTTAAGAGCAACTTATTGAAATTAATATTGAGATTTAAGGTTATGTTCTTGGTGTTAAATAACTTTGTAGTTATTTGAACATCAAAAACTTCTAGCACAGTATTGCCATAGAATGTTCCAGATAATTTATTAATATTAATGACACCTGCTGTTGTTTTTAGTTCTGCAATGGTGATCTGGCGATGCTGATTACTTAGATAAGATTCAAGAGCTATTTGAATATAGCGATCAAAATAGCCATAATATGCACCGAATATTATTGATGCTGTTATGCATAATAACATTGTCAGCGTAAGCAAGATTCTATAAAACAGATTCATTCTAGGAATTTTAAGTTAAGTTCTTCTGGTCAATTACAAAATTTAGGTTCTGTGAACATTTTAAAGCGAAATGTTCACAGAACCTAGAATATATACGGATTTAAAAAAGTAAGCTAATGGATATTGCATTTATCGGCGTAGGATATGTTGGTTTAGTATCTGGGGTAATGATGAGTTATTTAGGTCATAATGTTACTTGTATCGATACTGATATTTTGAAGATTGAACAGCTCCAAGCAGGCGTATTGCCAATTTATGAGCCAGGTTTAGAGGAATATTTCAAGGCGGAATTGTGTTCCGGTAAATTAAATTTCTCCACTCAATATTTAGAGCTAAAAAAAGCAGAGGTTATTTTTATCACAGTAGGTACTCCGTCGCTAGCATCTGGTGCTGCCGACATAAGTGGTGTCTTGGATGCAATTCACCATATTCAAAATAACATTAATCAAGATAGTGTGATTGTCATTAAATCTACTGTACCTCCTGAAACCTGTCGTAATATTAGCAATGCACTGCGAATAAAAGGCAAACAATACCACATTGTTTCCAACCCCGAGTTTTTACGAGAAGGTTGTGCTGTACAAGATTTTTTAACACCGGATAGAGTAGTTATTGGCACTAGTGATGATCATGCCAAACAAATTTTAGCAGCGCTTTATCAGCCTTTGCTTGCACGTGACATTTCTTTTATATGGACTGACTTAACAACCGCCGAGTTAATTAAGTATGCTGCCAATTCTTTCCTAGCTACTAAAATAGCTTTTATTAATGAGATGGCCAATATATGTGAAAAAATAGATGCGAATATTACAGAATTGAGTCTAGGTATGGGATCTGATCATAGAATTGGCTCAGAATTTTTGCAAGCTGGTCCTGGTTTCGGTGGGTCGTGTTTTCCTAAAGATATTTTAGCATTATCTCAGGTGGCAAAAAATTGCGATCTTGATTGCTTAGTATTGAATGCAACAATTAAAGCTAATAACCTTCGATCTCACGATATGGTCAAAAAAATTTGCAGTATAACCAGAACAAAGCTCCAAGGGCAAGTTTTTGCAATATTTGGCCTTACCTTTAAAGCAGGTACAGATGATACAAGAGATAGTCCAGCTATTAAAATTATTCAGTTATTGCAAGCTGAAGGCGCTATTATTAGAGTCTATGATCCGCAAATCTCATTGCCATTGGTTGGAATAGAATGTGTGAATTCTGCTGTTGAAGCTTGTGTGAATGCTGATGCAATTATTATTACTACTGAATGGCCAGAATTTCAGGAATTAGATTTTGATATTATTTATCAACAATTAAAAACACCGATTATTATTGATTTAAGGAATATCCTAGATGTTACTAGCCTTCAACAAAAAGGCTTTAAATATTATGCGGTAGGTAGACATCATGGCGACTAAGTCGTTCGTCCATTTCAGGGTACAAAGCTCCTATTCAATGCTGGAAAGTGCTCTGACCATAGACAACATAGTCGGTTTGGCTAAAACTGCTTCTATGCCGGCACTTTGTTTGGCCGATCGTGGTAATTTGTTTGGTTCACTGGAATTTGCCATCAGTGCAAGTAACTATGGTCTGCAGCCAATACATGGTGCCATCCTGAATTTGGCTATTGCAGAAAAGCAGTTTGCAGAAATTTTATTAATTGCTAAAGATGATATTGGTTATCATAATTTATTAAAATTAGTCAGTTATAGTTTTATTAAGAATGAACGTAAAATTTGTAATCATATTACGCTTAATGATTTAGTTGAATATAGCGATGGTATTATCGCCTTGTCTTGTTATACCGAAGGTGTTATTGGCAAAAGTTTACTTAGCAATGACTTAAATCAAGCGATTAGTTGGGCCAGCCAATTACAAAATATTTTTGGTGATCGCTTTTATTTTGAGGTTATGCGTCATCATCTTGAGAAAGAGCGCCTAATTGAGGCTAATTATATTAATATCGCCGCAGATCTCGGCATACCCTTGCTCGCTACCAACAATGTATTATTCAGCAATATTGAAATGCATGACGCACATGACGTGCTGCTTTGTATCGCTGGCGGCGTCACTAAAGATCATGATCATCGCAAGAGAGTTAGTAATCAGTGCTATTTCAAATCAAAAGCTGAAATGATTGCATTATTTGCAGACTTACCATCAGCAATAGAAAATACAGTTTGTTTAGCTAAGCGTTGTTATTTCATGGCTGAAACTCGCTCTCCAATGTTGCCAAGCTTCAGTACCAATAAGGAGATTGCGGAAGTTGATATATTACGTCAAGAAGCTATAGCTGGTTTAAATTCAAGATTAGCAATAAAATCACGATATGAAAATCCTGCAGATGAGATATCGCAGGTATATTTTGAGCGATTAGAATATGAGCTAGATATTATTTGTCGAATGAACTTTGCCGGCTATTTTTTGATCGTAGCTGATTTCATTAAATGGAGTAAGGAGCAAGGAATTGCAGTAGGACCAGGTAGGGGATCTGGAGTAGGATCAATAGTGGCCTGGAGTTTATTAATCACGGATCTTGATCCAATAAAATTTGGTTTGCTGTTTGAGCGTTTTTTAAATCCTGAACGAATTTCAATGCCTGATTTTGATATTGATTTTTGTCAGGAACGGCGCGAAGAAGTTATAAATTATGTACGTACTAAATATGGAGATAATCGAGTAGGACAGATTATTACCTTTGGTAAAATGCAAGCTAAAGCAGTAATTAAAGATGTTGCTAGGGTATTGGGGTTAGCATATAGATATGCTGATTATTTAACTGAGTTGGTGCCATTTAATGCAGTAAATCCAGTAACATTGGAAGCAGCGATTGCATCAGTTGCAGAATTAAAGGCTGCGGCAAGTGGTAATGGCTTGTATAATTTACCGGGAGAAGAAGAAGCAATCAAACAAGTATTGTCTACTGCGCTGGTTCTAGAAGGTTTACATCGCCATACCTCAGTGCATGCAGCCGGAGTAGTTATTGCTGGGATTGATCTAATAGAATTAGTGCCGCTATATCAAGATCTTAATTCTAATATGCTAATAGTGCAATATTCAATGAAATATGCAGATTTAGCTGGATTAATGAAGTTTGATTTTTTAGGACTGCAAACTCTTACTGTAATTGCTAAATGTCTAGAATTATTAAGAACTCGTGGTACCCAGATAGATTTAGATCATATTCCATTCGATGATCACAAAACCTATCAAATGTTGTCTACAGGGGCTGGCACTGGTGTGTTCCAGTTTGAAAGTATCGGGATGAAAGATACTTTAAAGCGTTTACAGCCTGATTGTATAGGAGATTTAATCGCTCTTGGCTCATTATATCGCCCAGGGCCAATGGAAAATATTCCAACCTACATAGCTTGTAAACATGGTAAACAACAGCCTGATTATTTACACCCATTGTTAAAACCTATTCTGGAATATACTTATGGCGTAATTATTTATCAAGAACAGGTGTTAGAAATTGCTAAAACTCTTGCTGGATATAGCCTTGGAGCCGCAGACTTGTTACGTAAGGCTATGGGTAAGAAAGTCAAAAAAGAAATGCAGGCTCAGGAAGAAATTTTTATCAACGGGGCGCGAACAAAAGGTATAACAATTGAACATGCAAAATCAATTTTTGCTACAGTAGCCAAATTTGCCGGTTATGGTTTTAACAAAGCTCATGCTTCTGCTTATGCGGTAATTTCTTATCAAACAGCCTATTTAAAGGCTAATTTCACCTTAGAATTTTTGGTAACCTGTTTAAATCTTGAGCTTGATAATTTTGATAAAATTAATTTATTTATTCAAGAGGCCAAAAACAACCAAATCAAGGTTATTCCCCCAGATATTAATATTGCCCGTGGTTATTTTTCTATCTCAGCAGAAAAAGCAATAATATACGCACTGGGCGCAATTAAGAATGTACCACCAGCTTTTGGCGAGATGTTGAGTAATGAAAGAGCAAAAAACGGTGCTTTTAAAAATATTATTGATTTTGTAGAACGAATAGAACCTAAATCACTCAACCGTCGTTTGCTGGAAAACCTTATTAAAGCTGGTTGTTTTGACTTAATGCATTTAAATCGTAATCAATTACTATCTAGTATTTCAAAATTGATGGGATATGCAGTGTCTTACCACCAGGAAAAGGTAGCTAATCAATTTAGTTTGCTGAGAGCTGATCATAGCAATAGCTATATTCTCCAGGAAACAGCAATGTTAACTGCCAGCGCTTTATCATTTCAAGAATTTGAAGTATTGGGGTTATTTACCAGGCACCATCCATTATCAGAATATTATGATATATTGCAGCAGAATGGCATCTATAATTCAGATACTCTGCATTCTTTAGCTCAAGGAGTTAGTCAAATTCAAATTGCTGGCGTGCTACAAAAGAAAGATTCCAGAATGTCTGCACGCGGTAGGTTTATTAGCTTACAATTATCAGATCAGTTTAGCATTTTTGACGTAACTATCTACAATGAAGAAGTTATAAAGAATAATATTCAGCTATTAGAACTACAAACACTGGTAGTGGTCAGCTGCGATGCTTTTAAAGACGATGGTGGCATTAAATTAACAGCAAAACATTTTGTAGCCTTAAATGATCTTGTGAGTAATACCAAACTTAATCTAAAGCTTTATTCTAGAAATTATTCAGAATTAAGTAAAATTGTAGATATACTAAGAATTGTTGATAATGCTGAACAAACTAATGCAGAAATTTGTTTGCTTTTACAAGTTAACGAGTGTTTTATGGCCAAAGTTGAGTTGCCAGGAAATTTTTATTTAAATAATGATAATTTACTGGCTTTGAAGCAATTTGAGTCTAATAAACCAAATCATCCCGAAGTTTAACTGTCACCATAAGGAGTCATCAAACTTTCAGAGTTCAGCGTTGCTGGAGATTTGCACAGTTTTTAAAATTAAACGTTACTATGACGTTCTCATGTCGTCATTGCGAGCCCATACAAAGCCACAACGAAGCAATCTAGGAATCAGCCCAAAGGGCTGATAAAGACTAAATTGCCACCGAGCCAAAGGTTTCGCTCAAAGCTTGACGTTTATTACTTAATGTCAACGAACTTAACCTTTTACAATTTAAACCCTATACCTGCAGAAATAACCAAAGGATCAATTTTAGCCGTAGATGATATGGTGGTAACATTCCTTACCAACGCTCCTTTATAGGTTACTTTTGCTTTCAAAAAATACTTCCTGATATCAACATTAATGAACGTATCATCTTTTGCCACAAAATCTACACCAATTTGTAGCACTGCACCGTGGCCATTTTTTATTTTAAATTCTTTAGCTTTAGTGAACAAATATGCACCATGATAACCAACACCAGCATATGGCCTAATAGCACCATATGGTGCAAAATGATATTGAGCAGTGCCAGTTAAAGGAATCATATATATTTTCTTTTTTTTGCCGGCAGTATTCTGACCACCATAATTATACCCCACATTGTTTAAGGTAGAATATTTTGTATTTAAAACTCCAAAACCCAAAGATAATTCTGCGGCCATATTATCACCAAAGAATATGGTTGTTGCTGTATCTCCACCATAACCATTTGCTATAAAAGGGTTTGTTGAAGCTGGTGCGGCAACAGAAGATTTCGGCAACCCTTTTTGTTTAGCATTGGAAGCTATACCATAACCTCTGACCTTAAACAAAAGCTTTCCTTCATCATTATAGTAATCTGCATCATAATTATCATCTATGTTTTTTTCGGTATTTTTTTCAGCAGCTACAACAGCGCTTATCATTATGGCTAGCATTAGACAGATAGAAAAAAAATATTTTGTGATATGTTTCATAACCTAGTATCCTTAACCCTTTTATTTAGTACTTAAATATGCTTCTGCATTATATACGAACTTATGTCTAATCAGTATTGTAATACTAGTCAATAATTGCTTGAAGGTTAATCTCAGTGTGATAATTGCCACAATCACTTAATTTACAAAAAACTTTTTTGCTATTTTTGAGAAATAAATGTATTTTCTGTCGAACTATAGTTTACGTGAGGCAATATGAATGACAAATTACGTATTTATTTTATCGGTATTGGATGGTTTATTTTAAGTTTAGTTAGTAGTACCTTAAATGACGTAATTTCAAAATATGCCGGTTTGCGTTTGCCAAGTTTTGAAGTGGCATTCTTTCGATTTTTCTTCAGTACAATCACCCTCATACCTTTTATCTGGTATTATGGTAAAGATACCTTGAAGACCAGCAATCCTTTTATCCACATAATACGCGGAGTTTTGCTATTCTTTGGTATGACATCATGGACTTATGGATTAACTATAGCACCGATTACAACTGGTACCGTCATAAGCTTTGCTATACCTCTGTTTACCTTGGTATTGGCTGTTTTTTTCCTTAGTGAAAATATAATTTGGCAAAGATGGGTTGTTACTATCATCGGATTTTTAGGAATAGTGGTTACCCTGAAGCCACATGCATCAGACTTTGATCCCAAAATATTGATATTTGTAGCAGCGGCTGTTGCTTTTGCAATGTTAGATATTATTAACAAAAGGTTTGTAATTAAAGAGTCAATGATCAGTATGTTATTTTATTCAGCGTTAATTACTGCTATACTCTCAGCACCTCCAGCAGCTTTATATTGGCAAACCCCAACTATTCTGGAAGTATCTTTACTTTTTATATTAGGCATGAGCGCAAATTTAATTTTATTCTTTCTGTTAAAAGCATTTAAGCTGATAGATGCGACGGCCGTCGCACCTTATCGGTATTTTGAGTTAATATTTTCTGCGCTTGCAGCATTTTTTATTTTCAAAGAATTACCAGAACAAAGCACTATTTATGGCGCTTTGATTGTCATTCCATCAACATTATTTATAGTTTATTCCGAGAAAAAAATAATAACCCAGAAAAGTACCACAGAAGTAGATGACAAAAGTAATGAATACACGTAGATTAATATTATCAAGCGGGATTGCTAATACGTTTGAGTGGTATGATTATGCCTTGTTTGGGCATTTTGCTCCAATTATAGGACAAAAATTTTTTCCTGATGCCGACCCCAGCGCTTCTTTATTACATGCGTTCCTAGCTTTTGCCATTGGCTACCTGATGCGACCAATAGGTGGCATCTTCTTTGGAATATTAGGCGATCGCTTTGGTCGTAGAGCTGCTCTTAGTGCCGCAGTGGTGTGTATGTCTATTCCTACAGTCATTATGGGACTCCTCCCAACTTATGATAGTATAGGTGTTACTGCTACTACCCTAATGATCTGCGTCCGTATGTTACAAGGATTATCAATGGGTGGAGCATTAACTGGTTCAATTTCTTTTGTTATTGAACATACGACAAAAAAGCACCGTGGTTTTACTGGTAGCATTGCAATGTCTGGTATCTGTGTCGGCATCTTGTTAGGTTCTACTGCATCTTATATCGTAAAATCAACATTATCTGTTGAGCAATTTGAAGAGTGGGGTTGGCGCTTACCTTTTTTAGTAGGTGTTTTAATTATGTTTGCTGGTTTTTACATAAAAAATTATACCGAAGAAACTCCTCTTTTTGAACAAATCAAAGATAGTGGTAATATCATACGCTCTCCTCTTAAACAAGTGTTCAAAAAACACTGGACTGATATGCTAGTCTCAATTTTAATTAATTCTACAGGATCAGTGATATTTTATTTGCAGGCAATTTATTTAATGTCTTATTTACAAATAAATAGACATTTTTCAGAGAGTGATGTCACTAGTTTAGTAAATGTCTGTTACATTATTATGGCTTTTGTAACTTTACTCACTGGCTATTTATCAGATTTAATTGGCCGCAAGAAGATTTTTGCCATTGTCTTAATTATTATTATTATAGCTACTCCGACTTTAATCAATATTTGTGAAACCGGTGATTTCGCCGCTGTAATCGTGGCTCAGATTATTTTATCAATTTTAGCAGCAGCTTATATCGGACCAGAACCAGCTCTGCAAGCAGAGTTTTATCCGACTAATGTCAGAAACACTGCTTTATCTGTCTCGTATAATACCGCTGTCAGCCTATTTGGCGGAACAACCCCGTACGCACTTGGACTTCTGGTGTATCATACCGGTAAATTTACTTCTTGCATCTATTATATAGTTGGTTGTGCAGTGATGAGCCTGATAGCTTTATATTTTTATAAAGACCGTTCTATGGAGTCCATTATTGATGAATCTACCAAAAAACCTGGTGCTGGTAAGGTGTTTGCAGATGGAAAAGGGCAAATAGCTTCAGAGTATAGCAGGTGAACTTATATTATGGGTGTTTGATTTTATTTAAAAACGCATTCAAATAAACGCTATTAAATATTATAGCTATGCTCTCAAATACACGATGTCATACCGAACGCAATGGGTCATCCTGAACTTGTTTCGGGATCTCAGCAGGACTTCATAAAATCCCAAAACAAGTTCGGGATGACCACTATTAGTAATTTAAAAAATTTATTAAATAGACCTCTTTCGAAACTCATTTACCAAGCTCCCAATTATATAAACCAGCAATTAAATTGAACCTAAGACCAAATCTTTTGCGTCTATTTCGATGCAATTATTTTAAAACGCTTTAACATAATTTATCACCGATAACATTTTCATTTAATACTCTGTCACTTGCTAAACTTCTATTATTTTTCTTATCTTCTTTAGTTAAAGCATTCTTTTTACTCTTTTTCTTTGGTAGCTCAGAATTTGTATGAATCTTCTGTAAGCCTTGATAACCAGTATCAGTAATCACTTTAACCTCAGGCAGTATATGGGTTCTTGATTCTTTAAATAATTTAAAATCATGACGCTTACCATTGGAAAAAGAAGTGCATATGACTCGTTTGCTTTTCTTATCTACTACTATTTGAGTCTTTAACGTATGTCTTTTCTTTTTACCTGAGTAATAGTATTTCTGTTTTTTTGGGGTCGCTCTATAGGGCTTTCTGTAGCATCTATTAAAACTAATTCATACTCCATACCGCTTTTAACTAGAGCCTTCTTACCTGGAAGAGCAAAATCCGGATGTTTTATTAGAGTGTCTTCAACAAAACGAATTGTTTTAAATGCACTGCTTTCGCTAACTCCATAATTCTTAGCTATATGAAAATAGGTACGGTATTCCCTTAAATATTCAAGTGTCATTAATAGGCTGTCTTCCATACTAAGACTAGCTCTTCTGCCACCTTGGTACCTCCTATTTATTTGTTTCTCTGTCTTTAAAATCCCTACCATCTTTTCAAATGTACTATTTCTTACCCCTGTTAATCTTCTAAAATGCTCTTCCGATAAAATGCTTAAATTTTTATATCTCATATAGTTCTAAATTAAGTAAATTCGACTTTATAACATATTTAGTCCAGTTTCGAAAGAGGTCTAATAAATAATCATGCTTGTCACTAGTTTAGAGAACGAAAAAGATATAATTAATATATTGCTGCCAGCTATTAAATTGTCTGCTGCCAACCAAGAAGCAGTCATTAATTCAGCTCAACAATTAATTAGTACCATCAGACAAGATCATGAATTTGGTATCGAAGAATTCATTCAACAGTTTAGCTTGTCGACAGCTGAAGGTGTAGCAATCATGTGTCTGGCTGAAGGGTTGTTACGTATACCTGACAAAGAAATTGCAGCAGCATTAGTAATTGATAAATTAGCCGACAAAAACTGGCAACTTCATTTAAATAAATCAAAATCGGTTAAGGCAGGTTTTGTAGCTTATGGTTTATATATTTCAGGTAAACTAGCTGACATGGCTAGTATCAACAACGTTTTAACTAATATGGTTAATAATATTAGCCAACCAGTATTCTTAACTATTTTAAAACGTGCAATTGAATTTTTAGGGAAAGAGTTTATCTTTGGCCATGATGTACCTCTTGCCTTGGCTTCCATAAAAAACTACCCTAATAATAGATTTGCATTTGATTTATTGGGTGAATCAGCTCACACTTTAGAACAGGCAGAAGAATATTATAATCAATATCTTACAGCGATTGAACAAATAGCTGCAAGCAACTCTTTTAATCCCAATGTCGATCTCTGGCATCAACCAAATTTATCAGTAAAGCTTACAGCACTTTATCCACGATTTGAGTTTAGCAAAAAACATGACATCGATAATTACCTGCTACCAAAGTTAATTACTTTAGTTAAAAAAGTTAGAGATAATAATTTAACCATTACTTTTGATGCAGAAGAAGCAAAAAGGCTGGATATTTATTTATATACGATTTTACAGATCATTAATGACCACTCATTTAAAAACTTCAATGGCATAGGTTTAGTATTACAAGCCTATCAAACTAGGGCATACAAGGTATTGGATGAGATTATTGCAGTTGCCAAAACACAAGATAGGCAAATTCCAATAAGATTAGTAAAAGGGGCATACTGGGATCTGGAAATTAAGCAAGCACAAGAACAAGGTTTAAAATTCTATCCAGTATTCACTAAAAAAGAATATACCGATGCTAGCTATATTGCTTGTGCAAAAAAGATGTTAGAGCATGGCCAATATATATTTCCACAATTTGCTACCCATAATGCTTTAACCGCAGCTACCATTATCGAACTTGCACAAGGCCAGGCTTTTGAATTTCAAAAATTACATGGTATGGGCAAAGCTTTACATAATACATTGAACAAAAATCATCCAGTAAGAATATATGCACCAATTGGTAAAATGAATGACTTACTGGCATATTTAATGCGTAGAATGTTAGAAAATGGCGCTAATAGCTGTTTTGTTAATCAAGTAAAGAATGCTGCAACGCCATCAGCAAAACTGGCATATAATTTATATGAACATGTAAAGCATTTACATAACACTGATGATCAACCTATAATATTGCCAAAGGATATCTATCCCAATAGAGAGAACCCCATCGGTTACGAATTAGGCTATCAAGCTGATTATCATAATATCTACCAAGCAGTAAGTGGTTTTTATGGGCAAGAACATCAGGTTAGCTCTATCATAGATGGTAAAATACTAACCAGTGCTACAGTGACTACTCGTTCAACTCCAGCAAAATCATTGAAAAAATTTGTTGATATTTCTCGAGCAACCACTACTGAGATCAGTATGGTAGCGTTAAGTGCTGCTAATGGTTTTAACCAATGGTCAAAATATGACATTAAGCTTCGAGCCGATATTTTGCGAAAAATTGCTGATCTTTATGAAGAAAATAAGTTTTATTTATATGCATTATTAATAGAAGAGGCTGGAAAAACAATAAAAGATGCTATTGCTGAAGTAGTGGAAGCTATTGATTTTTGTCGGTATTATGCTAATCAAGCAGAGATATTATTTTCAGGTTTAACATTACCTTCTCCTACTGGTGAAAGTAATATGCTGACACTGCATCCACGAGGCATTTTTCTTTGTATTAGCCCATGGAATTTTCCATTAGCAATTTTTACCGGACAAATAGCAGCTGCACTAGTAACCGGTAATAGCGTAATTGCAAAACCAGCAGAGCAAACTCCAGTAATTGCAAGCATTGCTGTAAAATTAATGCATCAGGCTGGAGTGCCTACATCAGCTTTACATCTTATTATTGCCTCAGGTAGTGATATTAGCAAATACATAATCAGCGATGAACGCATCTCTGGAGTGGTGTTTACCGGCTCTACCGCTACTGCAAGAATCATTAATTTAAACCTAGCAGCACGTACCAATGGAATAGTACCATTTATTGCAGAAACCGGCGGTCAAAATGCAATGATTGTTGATAGTTCTGCTTTGCTTGAACAAGTTACAGATGATGTATTAAATTCAGCTTTTGGCTCAAGTGGTCAAAGATGTTCAGCACTGAGAATAATTTATATTCAAGATGAAATATATGAACCGCTGCTGAAGATGATTAAAGATGCGATGGCTATGTTGACCATCGCAGATCCTAGTAATTTTGCTACTGATATTGGTCCAGTGATTGATAAACAATCGCTATTGGCTTTAAATGAGCATGTAAAAAATATGATTGATAAAGGTTTCAACTTAGTTGCTCATCATCCACAAGTTGGACAGCAACAGGATGGCTATTTTTTCTACCCTCATATTATAGAAATTACCTCAATTAATGATATACCAGAGGAAAAATTTGGTTCTATATTACATGTCGTCCGTTATAAGGCTAATGAATTAGACGCAGTATTAGATGAAATCAATGCTTGTGGTTTTGGCTTAACTTTTGGTATTCATTCACGGATAGAACGCAAAATTGAATATATCTGCACCAAAATACGTGTTGGTAATATTTACGCTAATCGTTCGATAATAGGAGCTAAAGTTGAATCTCAACCTTTTGGTGGGGAAAATAAATCAGGTACTGGCTTTAAGGCTGGGGGGCCACATTACTTATTAAGATTTATTACTGAGAGAACCATAACAATTAATTTAACTGCGGTAGGCGGAAATATTGAATTATTAAATAAAAACTGATATACTCAGTAAAAATTTGCGAATTATGCGTCATTAGACGACTCGATTCTGTGACTCCTAACACTTCGCAGATTAAGATCTTCGTATATCCATAATAACTTCAGAATTATAATTTATATTATTTAACTATATAGCTACTTGATGAGCAAAACAAAATCTGTTTTCTTAGCCGCTATCTCAGGCAATATATTGGAATATTATGATTTCACAGTATATTCAGTGTTTGCGTCAACGATTGGTCGTACATTTTTTCCTGGAGAATCAGAATTTATACAAACTTTATCTAGTTTAGCCGTCTTCGCTGTCGGCTTTGTAACTCGTCCTATTGGTGGTATATTTTTTGGTTATATTGGTGATAGGTATGGGAGACGTGTTGCATTAATCATCTCCATGCTAGGCATGACTATTCCTACCTTTACTATGGGACTGATACCTGGATATCAAGATATTGGCTATTACGCACCGCTATTATTAGTAATTCTACGCCTGATCCAGGGATTATGTATTAGTGGCGAAGGAGCTGGTACTGCAATTTTCATTCTGGAACATTATCGCAATTTAAAACCAGGTTTTACTACTGGATTAGTGCATGGTTCTAACATTACCGGCACTTTAATTGCTTCTTTTATTGGAATAATGATAGAACAATATTTTTCTCACATTGATTTTGCATGGCGATTCGCTTTTATATTAGGTGGATGTATGGGGATTGTTGGATTATATTTACGTCTTAAAGTATCTGAAACTCCAATTTTTAAATTACTCGCTAAGAAAAAGCAGACTTTAAAAGCACCATTTTCTAATGTAATAAAAACAGCTTGGCCAGCAATGATCATTACCTTTTGCTTAGGTGGTGTTGCCAGTAGCGTAGTATATTTAGTAAAAACTTATGTAAATGTCTTCTATCTTAATGTATTGCATCTGGATAATACCACTGCGTTAATGTATTTATCTTATGCTTCAGTGGTATTAATGATCGCGTTACCAATATCAGGGGCGATAGCCGATAGGATCGGCAAGTTTAAAATGATAGTGTTATCCAGTATCGCAATCTTACTTTTTGCTCTACCGACTTTATTATTCATGTCTGCAATTACACCGTGGAAACAAATTCTGGCTCTAACTGTTTTAGGGATGTTGGGAGGGGGCATAGCCGGTACTGCATATATTTTTGTTATTTCTCTATTTAAACCTGAACAAAGATACTCTGGGGTAGCATTTAGTTATAATTTAGGAATCGCAATGTTTGGTGGCACCTCAGCTATTATTTCTCGTTGGCTGGTAGAGATTACAGGACTCTTTTATGCTCCAGCATTTTATATCATGACTACTTCCAGCTTGTTCCTGATTATTATCTATTACATGCGTCATGTTATCAGAGCTCTGGTTAAAGACTAGGCATTACTATATACTCGTTAAATTTATGAATAAATGAAGCATTATTATTTTGGACTAGCAGCTGAATATTTCATTATTCTTCTTTATAAACTGAAATTTTATCAAATCTTACAACACCGAATGAGAAATTGCGCCGGAGAAATTGATTTAATAGCATTACGCGGCAAAAATATTGTATTTATTGAGGTCAAAGCTAGAAGTACAGATGGTGATTATGATAAAATATTACATCATCAACAACAAAAAAGAATTACTAGAGCTGCTGAAGCCTTCCTAGCACGTCATCCAAAATATCAGTATTATCAAATTCGATTTGATCTGGCGATTGTCAGACCGTATAAATTACCGATAATTATTAAAAATGCTTGGTAATTATGCTAGCTATTTTTAAATAAGCATCATTTAATTCATCAGCAGTTATTGAGTATGGTGGTAATAAATAAATAGTACTCTCTAATGGTCTTAATAACAACCTTTTAGCTAAAAATTGTTCCTTCAAATCCTTAATCGAATAAGCATAATTAGTATCTAGTTCAAATGCAGCTATCGTTCCCCGCACTCTTGAGTTCTTTAAAAATTTACAATGTTGCATTAAATCTGGTAAATATTTTAGATGGCAACTATTAATAGTTTGAATCGCAGATTGTGTTTTAGTTGTAAGTAACAAATCAAGTGATGCCTTTGCTGCTGCGCATCCCAAGGGATTCGCTGTATAAGAATGGCCATGAGCGAAGGCTGTATTAAAGTCATTACTTAAGAACGCTTCATAAATATGATTGCTGGTAATAGTTAGTGCGAGTGGTAAAAATCCTCCGGTTAATCCTTTGGACAGGCATAAAAAATCAGGTACGCAGCCTACAATTTCAAAAGCAAAATTAGCTCCGGTACGACCAAAACCAGTCATTACTTCATCAAAGATGATTAAAATATTATATTCCCGCAGCAAGCTCACTACTTGTTTTAAATAATAAGGCCGGCACATCCGCATACCGCCAGCTCCTTGTACCAATGGCTCAGCAATAAAAGCTGCTATCTGCTGGTGCTCTTGTACAAGAAGCTGCTGTAATTGCATTAATGATTCATGCTCTTTCTGCTCTACTTCTGCATCTCCATCCCACGTATTCGGGTAGCTAATGGTTACACTCTCAAAAAATAATTCCTGAAACTGATCATGGAATCCTGAACGCCTTCCAACATTCATGGCGCCAAAAGTATCACCGTGATACCCACCAACAAAGCTTACAAATTTATTGCGCTTAAAATCACCTTTATTCTGCCAATATTGGTATGCCATCTTCATTGCTACTTCAACCGCAGTAGAACCGTTATCCGAAAAAAAGAAACGTGCTAAATGCGGTGGTAACAAAGCTTTTAAGCGTTCACAAAGTTCTACGGCCGGTTCATGAGTAAATCCAGCAAAAATCACATGCTCTAACTTTAGTGCTTGTTGGTGGATGGCATTGGCAATCGCAATATTGGCATGCCCATGTAAATTCACCCACCAACTGGAGATTAAATCTAAATAAGCATTATTATGCTCATCATACAAATATGACCCTTGCCCCTTAGTAATTACTATTGGCAATTCTGCGGTTTGTTCTTGGGTAAATGGATGCCAGATCAGGGCACGATCACGGCTGCTTAAGGTCATTAATACTCTTTATTTAATTTTTTCTTTATCGTTCACCAGCTTCCACTCTTTCTTAAAATAGTCAAACTGCATAAAATAATCATTACCATTACGGCAAGTAATCAAATATGCTTTAGCAGTGGCAACAAACTCCGGACTGTAATCAATAGCCTCACAATACAAATCATGATTACGTAAAAACTTAACAAAGCCAAGTTTCTCAGCTTCATATTGAAAAGCTTTAGTATAATGATGATTGTCTTTCCATTGTTGTTGAATATTTATACTAGCCAGTTCTTTTACGCAACCATTTTTGTCTTGATGATTCAGAGCATAACATTGCAAGTAAGCTTGATGAATCTCAGAATTGGCATTCCGAGCATCATTTATTGCGTGCTCTTTGATTTTATTTTGTTGGTCAATTTCAGATCGGCTGCAAGAAGAAAAAAAGATAAAGAATATTATTGCGGTGATTGCTTTGATCATAAATGCTCTAAATTATTGGTTATTACAGTTAAGTAACAGAGCATTTTGCCGAGAGCGCCAAATACGGCGCCGGGCGGTTGATAAAGCCTACATCAGCCCACGGCGTTTCCGCAAGCGGTATTATATTTCACCGTCCTCCCGGCAAAAGGGAAGACGTTTTATGAATACCTGCCTCCTAAAGAGGTATATGTAGAGGGTTATCAAGCCCTGTCACATAATATTAAGAATATTAGTTCCTAACGTTAGTAATTTAATTCAAAAGTCCTAATCTGACAACTAGTTTTTGTATTTATAGAAAGCAAATTTTGTTATTAAATAGTCATCCCGAAACAAGCTCGGGTTGACTATTTAAAATTCAAAATTATTATAAACTAGCTTATTTATTATTTGACATCATTTAACTGGATTGCTTCGGCTGAAGCCTCGCAATGACGGCCTGAAAGGGAACTCCGCACTCACTCCCCGTCATTGCGAGGCTTCAGCCGAAGCAATCCAGTTAAATCAACTTCAGAGCCCTGTTCTACACTTTCTTAAATTTATAATACAACACTGGTATCACAAAAATAGTAAACAACGTACCAATAATCATACCACCAACAATCACTAAACCAATAGAGTTGCGAGCAGCAGCTCCTGCACCACTTGCAAAAATTAGCGGTATCGATCCAAAAATTGTTGCACAGCTAGTCATCAAAATCGGTCTTAATCTTAATTCAGCCGCCTGAAAAACTGCTGCTCTTATTTGCACTCCACGCTCCCTTAATTGATTAGTGAATTCAACAATCATAATTGAATTTTTGGTAACTAGGCCGATTAAGGTAATTAAGCCAATATTACTATACATGTTAATGCTATCACCAGCAATCAACAGTGCTAATACCCCACCAGTAATCGAGAACGGTACTGCCACTAGAATTAACAATGGATCAAAGAAACTTTCAAATTGTGCTGCTAGTACTAGATAGATAAATACTAATGCTAACAAAAAAGTAAAGATCGAATTAGATTCAGATTCTTGCATCTGCTTAACTTCTCCCAAATACTCAAGAGTGTTATCACTATTATCTAATAATTCTTCAGCAATAATATTGATAGCTTTGATTGCCCCTTTAACATTACTCTTATTGGTTAAATCAGCAGAAATAGTAATAGATTTGGCATTATTATAATGCCAATATGATTTTACAGTAATTTTTTCCGTGACGAGAGCAACCACTGCAAGCGGTATCATCTGATTATTCTTTGCTTTCACCAAAATTTCTTTTAGGCGATTAACATTATCCCGGTCATTAGGTTTATATTGTAAGATCACATCATAGACGTCATTGCCGATCATGAAATCACCGATCGGTTTACCGGCAATAAGATATTGAATAGTTGAACCAATATTATCAAGGCTTACTCCATAAAAATAAGCTTTATCCCGATCAACCACAACATCCAACGTTGGTGTAGAAGATTTAAAATCACGTTCTATATTTTCAAAAAGTGGATTTTGTTTCATTTTTTCTATAAATTTTTGCGATAGTTGATCGATACCATCATATTCTGATAAAGTTTGTAGGTTAAATTCTATCTGTTTCCCCGAACCTCCTCTACCCATAGGATTTGGGTTCATGGCAGAAATTGACATACCCGGTATCCGGTCAAGTTTTTTATTTAAATCCTGTTGTAGTTCCTTGGCACTCATAGAACGTATACTCCAATCCTTAAGCGGCACAAAAGCAAATGCGCTACTGCCTTCCCAGATTACCGCAAAGAATCCTAAAATATCCTTATATGATTTGAGTACCTGCTCAGCCTGTATTACCACTTGCTCAGTCTGTTTTTTGCTTGAGCCTTCCGAGCCTGTAAACATTACTTGCAAAAAACCATTATCTTCTTCAGGAGAAAAAGTTTTATTCACCAACAGCAAGCTAATAATCAGAGTTACAATTGATAGAGCAATGGTCATTAATAGCTGTTTTTGATGATCAAGTGCAAAATTCAAGTAATAGGAATATTTGGTTTGGCTGTATTTTAAGTAATAATTGAATTTGGTAAGCCAAATTGGTAATGAATCGGTCTTATGGCTGCTGCTGATCATCTTACTTGCCATCATTGGCGTCAAAGTTAAAGCTACAAATCCTGAAAAAAGTACGCAAAATGCTAGGGTCCAGGCAAATTCAATAAATAATTTACCCATAAAACCTTCGATAAACCCAACTGGCAGGAATACAGCCGCAAGAGTTATAGTCATGGCAATTATCGCAAAACGGATTTCAGCAGCAGCATTTAGCGCTGCTTCCATTTTTGATTTACCAAGTTCATGATGCCTAAAAATATTTTCAAGCATTACTATAGCATCATCAACTACCAAACCAATGGCCAGAACCATTGCTAGTAAGGTAAAGCTGTTAATTGAGAAACCAAAGAAATGCATTACGGTAAATGTACCGATCAAAGATACCGGAATAGTTACAAACGGTATCAGGGTAATTCTGATGGAAGATAAAAATAAATATACTACGATAATTACCAAAATTAACGCTTCAAAAATAGTAATGAATACCGCTTTGATAGAAGCATTGATTGGAATAGCTCGATCATGCGCCACTTCAATTTTAATTGATTGCGGCAAGTTTTTGCTAATCTTCTTTAAAGCGGTACGAACATCATCAGATAACTCGATCTCATTGGCCTTTGATTGTTTTACAATCCCAATGGCCATGGATCTACTACCATTATACCGCAATATAGTATCATTTTCATCGGGTGCCAAATGCACCTTAGCGACATTATTCAACTTCAGCAGATTATTATTGTCAGTCTTTAAGATTATATTCTCAAATTCTTGCACTAAACTTAATTTACCATTCAACTTAACGATAAAATCACGAGCCTCAGTTTTGATCACTCCAGCCGGGTAATCCTTATTTTGTTTACTGACCGCATCGACAATATCACTTGGGGCGATTTGATGTTGGTACATTTGTACAAAATCAGGCTCTATACGCATAGTATAATATTTTGCGCCATGCATGACTATTCGGCCAACACTAGGTAAACGCTCCAAGACGCTTCTGATCCGGTCTTCAGTAATTTTGGTGAGTTCCAGCTGATCATATTGATCGCTATTCACACTTAACCACAGGCTCGGATAATTATCAGAATCCATTTTAGCTACCGCCGGCGCCTTCATATCTTCCGGTAATAAATTGCTGATATCCGAAACTTTTGAACGTACATCATTAAGCGCCACTTCAATATCAGCCGATAAGTTAAAAGATAAAGTAATTACACTCTCACCCACTGAGCTTTGAGAACTAATAAAATCAATATCCTTAACCGTTTTTAGAGCTTTTTCAATCCTGGTGGTAACCTGTTGTTCCATATATAGTGCGTTTGCACCTTCATAATTTGCGATCACCGTAATAATTGGTGGATCAATGTCCGGCATTCCTCTAATTTGTAGTTTAGTAAAAAATATGATGCCTAAAGTAACAATAACTAAGCTTAAAACGGTAGCAAATACTGGCCTCTTTATACAAATTTCAGATAACGACATTCTTAATCCAATATTTTAACCGTTACACCATCTTGAACTTTAGTTAGTCCTTCAAGCACGATTTGATCACCCTCGTTTAAATTATCAGAAATTATTTCTATCAAATTATTAGTACGAGTACCAAGTTTAACATATACTTGTTTTATTAAATTATTATCACCAATTTGATAAACAAAATCACCATTTTCATTTTGCAGCACAGCAGGCGAAGGTACCGCTAATCCTCGGTGTTTATTGATAGTTAATTCTGCCTGCACATAGCTACCATGAGTAAATTGAGGTTTATCATTAAGATTAACTTGTATTCTCACCGTACCATTCTCAGATAAATATTGTGAAATTGAGCTGACATTACTAGTGGCTACATTACCCAAACTATCGGTAATTTTTACTTCGGTATTAGTGTGTACTGCTTTACGCAGAGATTCTGGTAACTCTAATATAATAGTTTGTGCTTGACCTGCTACTATACTAAACAAGTAATCACCCACATTAACATGATCACCCACTCTTAGTTTTGAAACACCAATTTCTCCATCGAATGGAGCAGTAATGATCATATTATTATATGTGTTCATAGCTGTGGCCAGCTCAAATTTAGCTTGCTCAAGAGCAAGCTTTGATTTATCCAGCGTGTCAAAACTAATCACTTTCTTTGCAAATAAAGCCTGATCACGTGCGTACGATATATTTGCTAGATGTAAGGCCGCTTGAGCCTTACTATGAACAGTTTCAGCAAGTGCACTATCAATGCTAATGATTAAATTGCTTTTTGTAATTTTCTGCCCCTGTTGTGGTGAAATAAAATCAACGGTCCCTGCAACATTAGCATAATAATCATGATTTTTTTCATTACGAAGGAGACCAGCAACATTGAATTTATCAAATAGCTCCGCTGAACATACAATTACCGGCTTGATAAATATTGGTTTTTGCCAAGCTGCATTACTATTTATTGAAACCAATATAATAACAAAAGTTAAGATTAGCTTACGTAACATTTGAATATTTTTAACAAATTAATTAATAAAATTATTTAACCATTTAATTATACGAGAAACTAAATTTATAGTCACCAAGGTTTTAAATAAAATTTGATATATACTAGTTAAGCTATAGCCATTGAATGACTATTGATTTAATAGACCTCTTTTGAAACTCGCTTCTGCGGATGATTTGATACAGATCCGGTGCTCGAATCCAAAACAAACCTAAGTGCTCTGCGGGTCGAGGCACGGTATCTCCTCCAAATCCTCACTCATGCTTGAGTTTCGAAAGTAGTCTATTGTTGCCAAAAGACCACTGTAACACCTATTTTATTATTAAATTTTTTTCTAACCTATGTAGTTTCGGTTTATATCTTGATTGCTTATGTCTCGCATAATAAAATGATTTTTGCATTATTAATCAATCCTTCTATGAGGTTTAAGTATGAATTTTTTAAATTTTCGCCTGGAACTAGATCGTGATCTAGTGTGGCATCTGTTCTTGGCGCTTTGTGCAATTAGTTTAGTGTTAATGATGAGCGATGTAGCATTAGCAAGCGCTAGTACGTCTATGGATCCGAATGACGTAGTAGGTGCAACATTATGTCGTTTGGTCAAAAATTTATCCGGTGGTATCGCACGTGGTATTGCAACTCTAGCTATTTTTGCGGTTGGTGTTGGCTTGTTCCTTGGTAAGCTTAACTGGGGTATAGCCGCTGCTACTGCTGCTGGTGTTGGTATAATATTTAGCGCACCTAAATTGGTAGGTTTCTTATCTGGTGATGCAGCTTTAGCTACTTGCCCAGTATCTTAAACCATCTGCGAAATCATCAGTTCTGCGCTTATGGCACCAAGGTGATTTTATAAATTTACACACTATTTAGTACCTGTTGTCATTCCAGCACAAGCTGGAATGACATTTTTTTCAAGTGTCTATGGGTTTTATTTTAATACTATAGCAATTCGTGTTTCTTAAATCTATTAAGTTGTTGTATAGTTGTAATTTCATTTAGCTCATGCATTTTGCAGAGTATCATATAATATTTAATTATTATGTTATCTACATCTGATAAAATCTTTTCAAATCTTTATGGCCAAGAAGGAGCTGACTTAAGCAGCTCAAGAAAGCGTTCTGATTGGGATAATACCAAAAACCTACTTGATCAAGGCAGGGATTGGATTATTGCTGAAGTAAAAAAATCTGGGTTACGTGGCCGTGGGGGCGCTGGTTTTTCTACCGGTGTGAAATGGTCTTTTATGCCTAAAAACAGTTTAATGCCAAGTTATTTGGTGGTAAATGCCGATGAATCTGAACCAGGCACCTGTAAAGATCGTGATATTTTAAGATTTGAACCACATAAACTGATAGAAGGTTGTTTGCTTGGTAGCTACGCCATTGGGGCACAAGCTTGTTATATCTATATACGTGGTGAATTCTATAATGAGGCACTAAGTGTCCAGAAAGCGATAGACGAAGCCTATAGCGCCGGATTAATCGGGAAGAATGCGTGTGGTTCAGGTAATAATATTGATATCTATTTACATCGTGGAGCTGGAGCTTACATTTGCGGTGAAGAAACAGCGTTACTAGAAAGCCTGGAAGGGAAAAAAGGTATGCCTAGATTAAAGCCACCATTCCCAGCAGGAGTTGGTCTCTATGGATGCCCCACTACTATTAACAACGTTGAATCGATAGCGGTAGTGCCAACAATATTGCGAAGAGGAGCTGATTGGTTTGCGTCTATTGGTAAGCCTAACAATACCGGTACAAAAATTTTCTGTATATCTGGTCATGTTAATACTCCGTGTAATGTAGAAGAAGCGATGGGCATTCCATTACAAGAATTGATAGAAAAGCATGCTGGTGGTGTGCGCGGTGGTTGGAAAAATCTCAAAGCTGTTATTCCCGGAGGATCCTCAGTACCTATGTTACCAAAGTCCATTTGTGAAACTGTGACTATGGATTTTGACTCTTTACGGGCAGCAGGTTCAGGTCTTGGCACAGCAGGAGTGATCGTCATGGATCAATCTACGGATATTATCTATGCTATTGCTAGACTTAGCAAATTTTATATGCATGAGTCTTGTGGGCAATGCACTCCCTGCCGAGAAGGTACAGGATGGATGTGGCGGATGATGATGCGGTTAGTGCAGGGAAACGCAGAAGTAAAAGATATTGATCAATTGTTAGATGTTAGTCAACAGATAGAGGGACATACTATCTGCGCATTAGGAGATGCAGCTGCTTGGCCAATTCAAGGTTTAATCAGGCATTTTCGTGGTGAAATTGAGGAACGCATAAAAACTGGCTAGGGCACATTTTGCCAGCAGATCCGCAGCGTAGTCAAAGCTTATTCGAATTCGGTGGTGCTCACACTTATCAAATTTGTTATCAGTTGTCACCAGACACTGATGTAATCATCCCAATGATTCGATAACTGCACCAAAGTTCAAATCATCCGCAAAAATAGAGTTTGTAAGATAGTCGATGTAAACAAAACGTTAAGATGATTTTTAGAATATTTTTGCGAGCGTTCACGGTTTTTAAAATTGAACGTCAATATACGACTTACAAAGCTGCCGACCAACGTCATTGCGAGGCTTTTAGCCGAAGCAATCCAGTCAAGGTGCTAGATTTTCTGGATTGCTTCAGAGCTAAAGCTCTTCGCAATGACGGAGATGGCTGAAGCCTCGCAATGACGACTTTTTTTAAAACCACTCACATATTTTTTATGCTCCAAAGCAATTTTAGAGTAGGATTTGTCTACATCTACCCTCTAAGAGAGGTCTATAAATTTTCTTCAATATTCTCACCTATGATTGCAATCTCCAGAGGTTTAGGTCTATACTGCTCTAAATCAATAAATGTGTCATAAAATCCTGTGTTGCCTTCGGCTTGATGATCAACTGATAATATAATTGAATCATTAAATATATCTTTTATGGCGTTACACACTAATTTTGTTGTTTTAGTATCTAAATTTGCCAAAGTTTCATCAATAGCAAATAATACCGGTTGGTTTAAGTATAATTTGTATAAAATAGCACTAATAAGTATCGCAATTTTACTTTGACCAGTACTTAAGCCCAACGATTGATTATTGCTCTTGGTTAGTAATTTCTCGTCATTAAAATCATGCTGACCGAAAATATTAAATAACTCCAATGCTTTAGCTATTAATTGCTGTTTATATGTTTCTCGATGCTCAGCAGGTAGTCTGTAGGTTAATCTTTCGAACAAAGTCGTTGCAGGAGGAGCAAAAGAGATGGTGCCACAAAATATCTTTGCTATCACTTGTCCCTGGTAACAAGGGTAAAAAATCTGTCCATTACTATTAAAAGCAGCAGTTAAACATTCTGCAATATCACTTAACAACGTAGTTTTACCGGTACCTATAGTCCCGGTAATTGCATATATATGCCGAGGAACAAATTCTAAATTATCAATGAACAGCATTTCATTTTCTTCTGCTGCTTTTTTGAGGTGATAGTTCGCTAAAGATAAAACCATACCTTCGCTTAATTCACGATCTGGGCCTTCTTTTTTTACATTCTGTAATGCATTTAGAGTATGGCGAAGTTGATCCACTGCTCCTTCCAAAACTGTAGCACCATGATAGACTTGGCTAGTTAATCCTAACATCTCTGATGTCGTCTGAAGATTATACTCAATAGTAGATATTTGTTCAGCAGTGATCCCCAAAGCAGTAAGCTGACTAGCATAACTTAAGCTATGAATTATATTTTTTAATAACTCTAATATTACTACGGTAACAGTTTTTGTTTGACAACCAGTATTAGGCTGCCCAGTCTTTATATATTTTACTAATTTATCTAATATAAATTGATTCCCTCCTAATTTAGCGATTTCCTGAATATTAGCATAAGCATATTGCTCTTGGGTAGTACGAATATTTATAGTACATCCACCCATCTTTTGTGTAGTTACTTCGCTATCTTCACTTGTATTACTATCAGGTGATCCAAATACCTTGTTTTCAACATAAGTTGTTAACCTATTTAAGTTAGATTGGCTAAAGATTGTTTCGATTAGTCCTTCAAGCAAAAATAATGAAGGGTAACAATTGAATATTTTAGTAATCACTGCTTCTCCCTTATTATCCTTTACGCTAATAATAGGAAGCAACAAATCTTTGATTATAGAAGATAAATCAACTGATGCGTCGCTGTAAGTTGTTGACATTTGCTGCGAAATTTGATTTATATTATCAAGTTTCATTACTATTGCTGTTTTCTTATCGCAAAAGGCAAGTTTAGCAATCTTTAAATTGATATCTTTCTTTATATCATTTGTTAGTTTATCTGTAAGTTTTTGGTGCACTATTGCTAAAAGCTGCCCGGCAAAAAATGTTGATGCTAATTTAGTTATCTTTTCAAAGGCATTGCCCTGCTTTATTGCTAGCAATATCGAAATTTTATCAAACAATGGAGCTTGAAAAAATTTTTCCATAAGAAATAATTTAGCTACATCTAAACCTTGCTGACCTAAGGTGTGGATAATAAATTTATTTGTTATTATTTCCTTAAGGTGAGTTACGGTATATTTTATGCCACTCCAATAACTTTTATTATATGCAGCAGTAAGTCCTGAAATTACAGCGTTTTCATCAAAAAAACCTGAAGTTAAAGCTATAGATTTTAACATTTTGTTAGTATCATGCTTATCTGCAAAAATATCTTTGCCTAGACAAACCATGCCAACAGATATTCCAGAAAATAAAAGATATAATAATGGTTTGTATTTAACATCTATTTTATTTGATTCGATGATCTGTGAAATAGCTTTATAAGCAATATATCCCCAAAATCCGGATAGGCTGACATAATTTTTTGTTACGGCAAATTTTTTACCAACTATTTGATCTATCAATAGAGTAGAAGCTAAGCCTCCGGCAAGGTTGCGACCGCCAAAATTATAGGCAGCATACAATTTTAGTAATTGAGAAAAAGATGGAGCTGTAATAGAACTATGTGTTGATAACTCCTTCATTAGAGACCTATAATTTAATTAAATAATCATTTAATTTTATTAAGGAAAATAATGTTGGTTATAATTAAAGTCAATAGTTGATTTTAAGTTTGCAAAATTGAGTCGCACAGCTTTTGGTTTTAATTAATAATTGTGATGATAATTTATATAATTAGTCTGAGGTTAATATATGTCTAAACTAAAATTACAACCTACAAATAATAAAACCTCGCTTGTACAAAAATTGCGCAATTTTTGTAAGTGTCTATCTTCTAACACCAATGAATATGAAGAACAAGCTACAGAAGTAATTACTGAGAATACAAACACACTAACTAATTCAAAAACGATAAATACATTATTTCCAATTGACTATTCAGTAAATTACTTAGACTTGTCATTCAAAAAATTTAATGAAAAAAATCTAAGGGAATATGCTAAAATACTAATCTGTTCACCTGTTACAAAGCTTAATTTACATTTAAACTGTTTGGGCAATAAGTTAGCAATAACACTAGCAGGAATATTAAAGGTTTCTCAGATAGAAAACTTAAATCTTAGTAGCAACTTGATAGAAGACGAGGGTATCATAGCCATATTTTCCAACTTGCCAGAATCTATTCGCTCGCTAAATATAGGAGATAATAAATTTGGTGATGCCGGACTTGCTGCTCTCACTGCAAAATTACCAGATACTAAAATTACATTTCTAGATCTTAGACAGAATGCCATTACTACAATCGGATTCAAAAAATTATCCTTAGTACTACCTAAGACACAAATAGAATATTTAAACGTAAGTGGCAATTTTTCTCATAAAGAAGGAATAACTCTTATCGAACTGAACACCCCATCAACAATTAAATTTCTGGATACTAGATGCTATAATAATGAGGCTAAAGATCTAATTGGAGGAATCATAGGAGAAGTAATAGAATATGAATTTTAAATCCAAACATTTAATTAACGTTTAATGACGACTGTCCCGGCAATTTTATCATGCAATGCTTGATGCCGTTCATTGAGCAGAATATACCAGATACCAAATAAAGCAGTTAGGTAAGCAAAAAATCTTTTCACAAATTGACTAGTTTTAGGTTTCAATAATGTTTCTGCATCCACTATTCTTATGCCCAAAATCATTTTACCTGGCGTTGCTCCTTTGTATATCCAAAAGCTAATAAAGAAACTTCCCATTATCACTGCATGCAAAGCAAATAATGAGGCTAAATAGCCTAAAAACTTGCCAACAGTTATGTGCTGCATAAACTCTGGTAAACTTGTAGCCTTAGCTATAGCCTGTGCATCTGCAAGGTCAACATGGTGTTGAATAAAAAAATCTTGAAAAAATAAAAGAAAAATCTTTGGAGAAAAAAAATTCATAATTGGTGTAGCAAAGATTGCTAATAAAAACAAATCAATTGTGGTTGCAAAAAGCCTTGGAATCAACCGTGGGTAAACAACTTGTCTTTTCATTATTATTCCATAAACTTTAATTTAGTAGAGTAGGTAGACGAAGGTCAAAATCAAGAAATGCTAGAAGTCTTCGAGCCGAGGAGCGCAGCGTATAATAATACGTGAGCACCGAAGGTTTCTTATGACGACACCGCAATCCGCAGATTTTCACCGAGTATACTAGCGTAATATAAAAGCTAGCCTACTACCTAGCGTAATATCTATTTTCTCAGTTATATCTGGAACTGATGAAAACTCAGTTCTGATACTAACAGATTGTTTAGGTGATAAGGCAATATCTGTCTGATCAGCAACATGAGACTTTAAAGCTGTGTCATTTTTATCAAATAATCTTACCCGTACTAAGGGCATTGGTAAAATTTGAGTGGATGAATTTATTATTTTATAGGTAATGGTAATTTTACCGGCATCCTTATTATTTGTTATATGTATATCATTAATGCTTAATAATTTTGCTGCATCCGAAGAATTGAAGCTCCAAAAATCCTGAAATAAAATTATCGACAATATAATTATTAAGCATATAAATAACATTGGTAAAGTATATAAATATTGTGGTATTTTTATAGGAAGTAATGCCGGTAAATTAATACCACTACCTACCTGGCTTTTGTAAGCGAATTTTGGATTTGCAATTACTGGCTCTAATTTTATATCGTCCTTTAATTGTTGATGCCAAATGTTTGCACATTTTGAACATCTTACCTTTCTGCCAAAATGGCCTATTTGTTCTGGTTGTACTAAAAATTGAGTACCACATTTGGGGCAAGTAATATACATTGATTATGCCAATAGCAAATTAATAATGTTTTAGATGGTCGATGTAAACAAAACGTTAATTAGACTTCTATCATAAAATTTGGCTTGAAATATAAAAAGATATCCTAAAAATTATCTTAACGTTTGTTTACATCGACCATCTTAGGCTTTTATAGAACCTAGGATCTAAAAAATAAAGTTTTTTACAGTTTTTATCAACAGACTTCTTATAAAAACTTCGTCTAGGAGAGAATTTTTAGAAAAATCATCCTTAGAATGAAGTTTTTGCTAAAAAGTCTAAGAGC
Organism: Candidatus Trichorickettsia mobilis; assembly: GCF_963422225.1. Classification (NCBI taxonomy): domain Bacteria; kingdom Pseudomonadati; phylum Pseudomonadota; class Alphaproteobacteria; order Rickettsiales; family Rickettsiaceae; genus Candidatus Trichorickettsia; species Candidatus Trichorickettsia mobilis. Next base: position 1,027,891 of record NZ_OY728607.1, on the reverse strand, counting down.
CTGTCAGATCAAATTATGCAGCAAGATATTAATCTAATAGAACAAATTTGGCAAACACGTGATAAATTAGTGCACGATTCTTTGGAAATGCAATTAGCACAGCAAAAAGTGAGCCATGTCATCGATTTACTAAATCTAGGAATTATTAGAGTATGTGAATATCGTAATAATAATTGGGTGGTACATCAATGGATAAAAAAGGCAATTTTATTATATTTTCAAATTAATAAATCACAAATTTATAGCGGTGATTCCATTAAGTGGTACGATAAGGTACCACCTAAATTTAGTAGTGCTAGTGATGAACAAGAATTCAAAAATTACGGATGTAGAATTGTACCAGGCGCGTTTATTAGGACTGGCGCATATATCGCTCGTAATGTTGTGGTAATGCCATCATTCATAAATATTGGAGCATATATTGATGAAGGGTCAATGATTGATACCTGGGCTACAATCGGTTCATGCGCTCAAATAGGTAAAAATTGTCATATTTCTGGTGGTACTGGAATTGGCGGAGTATTAGAGCCTATCCAAAATAACCCGGTAATCATTGAAGACAATTGTTTTATTGGAGCGCGATCCGAGGTTGTAGAGGGAGTGATAGTTGAAGAAGGAGCAGTAATCGGAATGGGGGTGTTTATTGGAGCTTCTACTAAAATCGTCAATCGTGAAACTGGTGATGTTATTTATGGTAGAATACCGGCATATTCTGTAGTGGTCTCTGGAACGCTTCCAGCTACTGATGTTACTAAACCAGCTTTGTATTGTGCGGTCATCGTTAAACAGGTTGATGCATCTACTCGCAAAAAAACAGCTATCAATGAGCTATTAAGAGGGTAGTAATATCAATAAACTTTAAGATCTACGTGCCTCCATATTAATGATTTGCGTAAATATAGTATTATATAAATTGCAACTTGCTCCACTCTGTCTTATAATATAATCAATATTAATAATAATTATTTGAACTTAAAGAGTAAGATTATGGCTAGAGTAACCGTTGAAGATTGTACTGATAAAGTAGAAAATAGATTTGAACTTGTGGCTCTTGCTGCTCAAAGAACTAAAGACATTGGTTCAGGCATCAATATTACAGTAGATAGAGAAGATGATAAAGATTCAGTAGTTGCTTTACGAGAAATTGCAAATGAGAATATTAAACCTGCAATCTTAAGAGAAGAATTGATAAGACGGTTACAAACACGTAATAAAATTGACCATATAGATGATGATCTACCGGCTGTAGAAAATGCTGAGAATTCAGAAGACTTTGAATATGTAGCTGATTCAGATTTTTATATTGAAGATGCTGATTCTGGATACGAAGAACAGATATTTAGTGATGATGTTTCAGATATAGAAGATTAAGGAATTTCAGCAATAGACCTCTTGCATAACCTAAAAATGGTTGAGGAATATTTAGGAAAAATGCAGACGAGAATTGCATGAGAACCGGAGTCAAGTTTTGACGACAAAATTGTACTCAAATGATTTCAAAAATTGGATTTGATTTTGAGAGCCTGTCTGAGGTGTGAGTGAGCATGTTAATTGCGAAAAAGTGCTGATAAAATCAAAAAACATTTTTGAAATCAGATAATATAGCTAGAGTCAGTTAGGTGGTGACAGTCAAATTTTAGGGTGAGGAAGCTCCGCGTACTCTTTAAAATACGTGAGCAATTAACCGGATTCTGATAAATTTAACTGTCACCACCTAACTGACTGACGCTATATGCCAACCAAAATAGGTTATGCAAGAGGTCTAATGAACCAAGAGGATATTGTCAGAGCTGTCAAATCCTACGATCCAAATTGTAACGAAGCCCAAATAAATAAAGCCATCGATTTTGCTATCCGTTATCATGGGGCTCAAACTAGAGAATCAGGCGAACCATATTATTATCACCCATTAGAGGTTGCAGAAATTATTACTGACATGCACCTTGATAGTGATTCGGTAATCGCAGGGCTATTGCATGATACTATTGAAGATACAGATCTCACTTTAAGTGAAATTGAGCAACATTTTGGTAGTACCATTAGTAAACTTGTCGATGGAGTAACCAAATTATCAAAAATTGAGTTTATGCCCGATAATATTCGTCAGGCAGAAAACTTCCGCAAATTATTGCTGGCAATGAGCGATGATATCAGAATATTATTGATTAAGCTTGCTGATAGATTGCACAATATGCGCACGATAGATTCTATAAAATCTCTAGAAAAACGCACGCGTATTGCAGTAGAAACAATGGAGATATATGCACCTCTAGCAGAAAGAATAGGCATCCAGCAAATCAAAGTAGAACTTCAAGATATTTGTTTCAGAATATTACAGCCAGAAGCAAGAGAATCTATTCTAAATCGGCTGCATAAAATCTCAGCCAATGAAGGTAATCTTGTTGATAACGTTATCGCAGAGTTTACCAATACTCTAAAAAACGCTGGTATAAAGGCTGTCGTGCATGGTAGGCATAAAACACCCTATTCAATTTGGATGAAAATGCAGCAAAAAAATATCGGATTAGAACAATTATCAGATATTATTGCCTTTAGAATTATAGTAGATACCATTTCCTATTGTTACCAGACACTTGGAATAATTCATACTAAATATCAAATGGTTCCAGATAGCTTTCAAGATTTTATTAGTACCCCAAAAAACAATGGTTATAAATCTTTGCATACAGTGATTATCGGACCACTACAACAAAAAATTGAAGTGCAAATTCGTACTGATGATATGCATGATATTGCTGAGCTTGGAGTTGCCGCACATTGGCGCTATAAACAGCAATACCATGATCATGATGTGGCAGACGGTACTCAATATCGGTGGATACGTGAATTGTTGGCTATACTAGAGCAAGCAGGTGATCCAGAGGATTTTTTACAGAACACAAAACTGGCAATGTATTATGACCAGGTATTTTGTTTTACTCCCAAAGGTAATCTGATTGCCTTGCCCAAAGGAGCTACTTGCGTCGATTTCGCTTATGCTGTACATTCAGATGTTGGACATCATTGTGTAGGAGCAAAAATTAATGGTTGTATCGTACCTTTGCGCTCTACATTAGAGAACGGTGATCAAGTAGAAATTATTGTTTCAAAAAACAAAACCCCTTCTCCCAGCTGGCAAAAATTTGTTATTACCGGCAAGGCTCACTCTGAAATAAAAAGATTTACCCGTAGCCAACAAAAAGAACAATATATAAAATTAGGCAAAGCAATAGTTGATAGAGCATTTAGCTCTTTAAATATAGTGGATGAGGCAAGTGCCTTAGACAAAGCATGTGTATTTTTAAAAAAACAAGGAGTTGAGGATCTGTTATATGCTATTGGAGAGGGCAGCATAAGCTGTGAAGAGTTAATTAAATATGTTACTCCTAAACAAAGTAAAATTAGCTCCACCTTATCTTTATTAAAATTCAATAAAAGTAAAAAATTAACTAACCAGGCGTTACAAGATACTGCCTTACCAATTCAAGGATTAATAGCAGGTATGGCTATTAATCTTGCTAATTGCTGCAGCCCTTTGCTTGGTGATAAAATTGTTGGTGTAGTTCATACTGGTAATGGGGTCACGGTGCATACTGCAGATTGTGGTATGCTTAGTAATATTAGTGCAATTCCAGAACGATTAATTCCTCTGACTTGGGATAGTGATAAATCAAATATACCTTTTATTTGTAGATTAAAAATTACCATATTAAATGAACTAGGTAGTATGGCAATACTATGCTCTGAAATTGCAAAAAAACAAGGTAATATTATCAACTTTAAAATTACTAATCGCACAGTTAATCTTTTTGAAATTATTTTAGATATAGAAGTTCAAGACGCACAGCATATTGCGGATATTATTAATATTTTACAAAGTAAACCGGTTGTTTCGCAAGTAGAAAGATATAAATCATGATTATTGGCATTGGTACAGATATAGTACAAATTTACCGAATTGAGCAGCTATTAGCAAAATATGGTGAAGTTTTTAAATCAAGAATTCTGAGTTTATCAGAAATAGATTTAGTCTCTCGTTTATCTCCAAATAAACATGCGGCTTTTATTGCAAAGCGTTTTGCAGCAAAAGAAGCTATTAGTAAGGCTCTAGGTAGTGGTATTGGACAAAGTCTACAGTTTAAAAATATTAAAATATTTAATGATAATTTAGGCAAACCTTTTGCTACTATCCATTCCACAAAAATTAAAGATCTTGGTAAATTTAAAATTGATTTATCTATTTCAGATGATTATCCTATAGCTATCGCATTTGCCGTAGTCAGCATAGCGTCGGTCAGTTAGGTAGTGACAGTCAAATTTGTCAGGATTCGGTTGTGCAAAACAAACTAATGTACACGGAGCTTCCTCACCTTAAAATTTAACTGTCACTACCTAACTGACTCTAGCTATATACTCGTTAAATTTTAAGGAATGCCGTTTTTAATCTTATGAAGTAATACTGAATTCATTTCAGCATCTCTTGAAACCATCATGAGATCCCGAAACAAGTTCGGGATGACTCAGTTTATTAAGCTAATTCGATTGTTTCGGTTATACGCTCCTCAACTAGCTATATTTACTTAACACCCACATTATTTTATAGAGAATTTATGTTACTACTTGAACGAAAAAAACTTAATGGCTCACTTGATACTATCCATTTTATAGGCATCGGTGGCATTGGTATGAGTGGAATCGCTGAAATTATGCATAATCTTGGCTATAAAGTACAAGGATCAGATATAGCCGAAAATTATAACACTATAAGGTTGGCTGCTAATGGCATTAAAATATTTTATGAGCATATTGCCACTAATATTATTAATGTGTCCTATGTAGTAGTATCTTCAGCTATTAAATATGATAACCCGGAAGTGCAAGCAGCATTAACGAGCAGAGTTCCTATTATCAAACGTGCTGAAATGCTCGCAGAATTAATGCGCCTTAAATGCTCAGTTGCTATTTCCGGATCACATGGTAAAACTACCACCACCTCATTAGTCGCCTGCTTATTTGAGGCTGCTGGACTATATCCCACTGTAATTAATGGTGGAATAATCAACAATAGATTAACTAATGCCTATCTTGGTTCTGGTGATTACCTCATAGCTGAAGCTGACGAATCTGATGCAACTTTTATCCAATTACCATCTACTATTGGTATAATTACTAACATCGATGCCGAACATCTAGATTTTTACAACGATTTTGACAGCTTAATTCTGGCATTTAGAAGTTTTATTACAAATTTACCATTTTATGGATTTGCTGTTGCTTGTATTGATCATCCAGTAGTTAGGAAATTAGTAAATACTATTACCGAACGTAAGATTATTACTTATGGCATTGATTCTACTGATGCCCATATAAAAGCTTTTGATATTCACTCAGATATAACATCTTCTACCTTTACCGTAAAAATTGACCTTCCGCAAATTAATGGTGCTACCATAATAGAGCAAATTATTATACCAACTCCAGGTCGACATAATGTATTAAATTCACTGGCCGCTATTGCTGTCGGCATAGAACTTGATTTTGGAATTAAGGTAATTAAGAACGGATTTAAGAATTTTCATGGTGTCAAAAGAAGATTTACCAAAGTAGGAGAATATTTGGGCGCAAGCATTATTGATGATTATGCTCATCATCCAGTCGAAGTTATAGCAACCCTTAATACTGCATGGACTATAGCACGCAAGCAAAATGGCAAAGTAATCGCTATTTTTCAACCACACCGATTTTCTCGGTTAGAAAATTTATTTAAAGAATTTACCACCTGTTTTGACTTTGCAGATAAAGTATATATTACAGACGTGTATGCTGCAGGCGAACAACCGATAACAGGTATTTCTGGGATCACTTTAGTACAACAGATGACAGAGACCTTATCTCATAACGATGTTCATTTTTTACCAACGCCAGATATGATCCCTAATGTCATTAAGAATAATGCTGCTCCTGGAGATTTGATAGTAATGATGGGCGCTGGCAGTATCTCATCATGGGCTAATGGTGTATTAGCAAAACTCAATATATAGCGTCATTGGCATTGCGTAAAAGTTAGATAATTTATTAACGACACTCATTTACAGGTGTTGAGTAGACGAAGCTTGACGAGCATAGCTTCTCCAGTTGGATTATGGTACGTCAAATATGCTGCGTCTCAGCTGTGCGCAACAAAGTAATCTACCTCGCTCTTCCATTAACGTACCATAATCCAACTGGCTTTGCTATATATAGCTAGAGTCGATGGTGACAGTTAAATTTTACGGTGAGGAAGCTCCACATATCTTAATTTGTTTCGCACAACTGAATCCTGACAAATTTGATTGTCTCCATCTAACTGACCGACGCTAAGCTGTCTAAATTTACTAATTCTGCATAGTTCACCAACTCCTCAATGCCATCTAAATCAGTTGCAGTAATCCATATTTGTAACTTAACTGTAATCAAAAAATTAATTAAATATTGTTTTCTAATTGAATCTAGATGTACAAAAACTTCATCTAATAATAATATAGGTGCTGTAGAGGTTATTTTGATAATACTAATTACTTGAGCTAACATTATCGTAATCAACATCGCTTTTTGTTCACCAGTGGAACAAAACTGCGCCGGTATATTTTTTAGCTTATGTTTTACGATAAGATCACTGCGATGAGTGCCAAAAGTAGTTCTACCAGATAGTTTATCTTGATTACGCCTGCTCTCAAATTGTTGTTGAATCAATTCTACGATATTTGTACTATCTATTTGTAATTCTACTCCCTCAATAGCTAATATGGCTTTAGGAAATTCACTATCTAATTCATCAATGGCGCTTTGTAAATAAGCTAAAACATTAATCCTATTAGTAGCAATTACCACCGATAATTCTGCCATTTTATTTTCAATTATTTGTAGCCAACTTGAATTTATTGACTCCTGTTGTAAAATCTTGGATCTTTCATACATATAATATTCATATTTGCTCACTTTTGTTGCATGCTCATGATAAAAAGTAAAAACTATGCGATCCAGAAATTTTCGTCTATCACTACTGGCTGCTAAAAATATACCTTCCATTTGTGGAGTAAGCCATAACATACTGGATAACATGCTGAGCTCACTATTAGGTATTTTGGCGCCATTAAATTCTATATAGCGTTTGCCGATATTAGCATTAAAAACTGTATAGAGCTCCGCAATACCAATTTTACTTTGCAATTTCGCTGCAATTGACCATGATTTCTCGCCTGATTTGCCGATATCTTCTAATTTAGCCGCCCTAATACCACGACCAGGAAAAAGTAAAGAAACTGCCTCCAGAATATTAGTTTTACCAATGCCATTTTCTCCTATCAAAATTATAGGATTATTGCCACTTTCTAGAGCAAATGTTTGAAAATTGCGATAATTTTCAAGACGTAAATTTTGTAGGTATGTGTTGCGCATTCTTTAATGTAAGTTTAACCTGTTTTAAGGTTCTGGCATTTGCATCTATCACCTCAAGTTCTACTTGATGAGAAATCTCAATCTTAGTGCCTGGAGATGGTACATTACCGACCTTAGCTAACACTAGACCACCGATTGTATCAAATTCATCTTTATCATCCTTGAGCTTCACCCCTAATATTCTTTCCAGATCTTCAACCTCCACCCTACTACTCGATAACACAGTGCTGGAATCAAGTATTTGATAAGCATCACTTTCCAACTTATCATCATGTTCATCATCGATACGTCCAACAATTTCTTCCATAATATCTTCAATGGTGACAATACCATCGGTGCCACCATATTCATCTACGATAATTGATATATGAGTACGTTGCCGTTGCATAGTGATTAAAAGATCAGTTAATTTCATCGATGGTGCTGAAATAATAGGCTTCCTAATGATCTTTTTGAGCTGAAAATTCTTGTTTTGTGCCAGAATCATGAATAAATCCTTGATATGAACAAAGCCGATAATATTATCCAATGTACCTTCATATACCAAAGTTCTGGTGTGATGAGTTTTGATGATTAGCTCAAAAAGTTCAGTCAAATTAATATCATGCTTTACCGCAACAATATCTGACCTAGGGATCATTGCATCTTCAACAGTTTTATTACTGAAAGTTAAAAAATTATTCAGTATTTCTTGCTCATTGATAATACCGTTTATTTTATGCGGATCTAGATGTATGGGAGCAGCGTTAGCGTTGATGATTGTTTTTTTTCTGTTTATTAACTTTAAAACAGACCCACATAACGCTAATAGTACAGCGCTCAAGCTAAATTTTTTCTTAGTATTAGTAACTTTTGCTCGTGTAGTAGACGAGGGAGATGATTCTTCCGAAGATGAAGGTTTAGGCATAAATTTTAATATTACATTTGTCAATACACATTAGTATAGCTCTTAATAGGTTATATAGCTTTCCCCGTTGCATCATGTACGCCAATTTTGTAAGTCTAGCTGTGCTCTCACGTAAGTTACTGCTTCGCTCTTCTATTAACGTATCATATACAACTGGCTTTGCTAAAAATATGGAGAATTTATGGCAAAATCTTGTAATATCTGGATCTCCAAATTTTCCATTATTACTGCATCTTCCTCTTTTTGATGGTCAAAGCCTAGTAGGTGCAACATGCTATGTACAAAAAGATGTAGAAAATGATGCTCAAATAGCTTGTGCTGCTCTGCCGCTTCATGCACTAGCTGCTGATAACTAAAAGCCATGTCTCCTAAATACATATAATTTAAATCAGGTTGAAATTCAAGTATATGCTTCCAATCTAATAGAATATCTGGAAATGATAATACATTAGTTTCTTGATTTTTTCTACGAAATTTATTATTTAACTCTAATATCTCTGTGTTATCTGTAAGTAAAATTGATAATTCAAAAATCTTTACTTGTTTTAAGTTAGCAAACCTAGCAATAATATTTCGACAAATTTTTGCCATTATCCTTTTATTTAGCTGCTTATGATTATTCCAATATTTACAGCGCTGAGCAATTTCAATAGTAATTTTCATATGCACGGAGATTAATGGTGAATATATTAGTTTGAGATATATCTCTTGTAGATTAGATCTTATCATGATAGTTAAAGCTTATTCAGAATATATATAATCTAGTATGTTTAAAATATTACAAAAACACTTAGAGTTTAGCTTAATCAAGATAGCAGCAATAATAGCTATTATCTATATGCTCCTTTTTAATTCAGCTGTTTTTATCTATAAATTTGACTATTATAAAGTTAGCGGAATTCTGGCCATTATAGAATTAAGCAAAGACTTTATTTATATATATCTCACCTTATTTATTTTCTTTTTTGGCTGCGCCATTCATCGCACATTATTCTTAATTACCACCATATTACTTTTTATAAGTGGAGCATTATCCAGTTATTATTTATATTTTTTTAAGATTGCGCCAACTAAAGAAATAATAAAAGCATTATTTGGTACTAATCTTAATGAAGCCTTTGAGTTAGCAAGTACTAATCTAATAGTATGGTTAGTTTTTAGCATATCTATTTGTATATACACTATTAAGCATTTTGGAATAAATACTAGCAAGCTTTTTATTACTAAATTATTGGCGGCGATTTGTTTGTTATTAACTATCAACTCTATCATCTCTCCACCTTACAAGGTTCTAGGCAGCTACTTTCCGATCCAGTACCTACATAACACTTATTTATATTTTACTGAGATGTGGCGCACTTCAACTCGCAATGATATTAGTCAACAATTTAGTTTTATTGATAATTCTGCTTCAGATATTGTTGGGGTCTTAGTAATCGGAGAATCTGCAAGATACAGCAATTTTGGCATTAATGGCTATAATCGAGAAACAACACCAAAGCTAAAAACCGTAAATAACTTATTATCTTTTAAAGCACATTCATGCTCTAATATCACTTATTTATCAGTGCCGTGCTTACTATCTCGCCATTCATCTCTTGATCCAGGTCAAGCCCTGGAAGAAACTGGATTATTATCTATTCTCACCCATCTTAAGTTTAACACCACCTGGATTGGCACGCAATCATTAATGAAATACTTAAATAATACTCACTTGGGAACCGTCTATGATGAAGTAGGTTTTGCCATTATTCCTGGTGGCTCTGCTTTATTTGCCATGAACGATCATGATGGTGTTATGCTGCCTTATATTGAAAATATCCTCAACAATAGCGGCAAACAATTTTTGGTGGTACATACTTCAGGTAGCCACTGGAGTTATGCTAACCGCTATCCAGCAGAGTTCAATTACTTCAAGCCTGGTTGTAATGTTAGCGGAAAAGTTGATCAAAGCAGCTGTGGTCATGAAGGTTTAATCAATACTTATGATAACTCAATTTTATATACCGATTTTTTTTTATTCAATTTAATAGAATTGCTTAAAAACAAAAATGCCTTGCTAATTTATGCTGCTGATCACGCTGAACAGCTTGGAGAAAATGGCAGATATGGTCATGGTGGAGATATTACATCTGAACAAACTGAAATAGCTTTTATCATCTGGACCTCCGATCAATTTACTAAAAATTACCCTGAATTTACTACTGCAATCAAAGCTCATCGTGCTCAAGAGATTAGTCATGATTATGTGTTCCACTCAGTATTGGATTGTTTAGGTATTCACTCTGAGATTATTGATCAGAAATTAAGTTTATGTAAGTAGGGGTCAATGACTAATATCTATATTATCGCCGGCGAACCATCAGGAGACTTTATTGGCAGTCGTGTAATGCTCAACTTAAAATCATTACAGCCTGCTCTAAACTTTGCTGGTGTCGGTGGCAAGTTAATGAGTGAACAAGGATTACACAGTTTGTTCCCAATCAATGAAATTAGCATTATGGGATTCTGGGAGATTATTCCACATATTCCAAGATTAAAAAAATTAATCCAATATACTGCTGATGATATTATTAACCAAGCTCCAGATCTACTGATTACAATTGATTCACCAGGATTTACTTATCGTGTAGCACAAAAAGTTCGTACAAAGATGCCATACTTAAAAATGTTGCATATTGTTGCACCATCAGTTTGGGCTTATAAGCCAGGTAGAGCCAAGAAATATGCTAAATTATATAATCATTTGCTAGCATTATTACCATTTGAACCACCATATTTTGAAACAGTAGGATTACCTTGTTCTTACATTGGTCATCCGGTGACTGAACAAGATTTTTATAGTGCAAAGACGGAACTACGGACTAAAGAAAATATACCACTAGTACGTAAAATTATTTGCGTCACCGCCGGTAGTCGTGTCGGTGAAATCATGCGCCATACCCCTATTTTTTGTCAGGCACTTAATATTGTAAGTAAACTCTATCCTGACATACAGGCATTATTTGTAATTAATGATCATAGCCATCAAACATTGATCACTAAGCTACTGACAGGCGTTAATTTTGATTTTAAATTTTCTCTGGATCGGCTCAAATCTTTTGCGTTGGCAGATGTGGCACTAGCAAAATCTGGTACTAATACTTTAGAAATTGCAGCATCATCAACTCCGATGATAGTAGCATATAAGCTAAATATAATGAGCTATGCCTTCATAAAGCTATTAATTAAGATAAAATACGCCTCCTTAATTAATATTATTCCTAATCAGGAAATTTTACCGGAATTCATCCAATCTGATTGTAATCCTGAATCCATAGCAAATGAGTTAATTAATATTTTAACTAGTCCTAACGTTGCTACTAGACAACTTCAAGCAAGCAAGCAGGTTTTAAATACACTTGGTTTCAACTCAAATAATCAACCCTCGATGCGTGCTGCAAGCATTATTCTGGAATTACTAGATCCTCTTTCCAAACTCGCTCCTGACGAGGAAATGCTAGGAGCATACGGAGCGCAAGAGCGCAGTGTACATATAGTACATGAGCATCTGAGCACCGGAGCGACGCAGCAGCTACCGTCAGGAGTAGGGTTTGGAAAGAGGTCTAATGGCAAAAAATGAACTATAGACATATCTACCACGCTGGAAATTTTGCTGATGTCGTAAAACATTTAACTTTGATAGCCATTATTGAACAGTTAAAAAAGAAAAAAAACCATTCGCAGTACTTGATACTTTTGCAGGTATTGGTCAATATGATCTGTTGTCAGTTGAGGCTTTAAAAACCAATGAAAATATAAATGGAGTGCAAAAATTACTGCAATATGCTGATTCACAAAAGATCAGGCCTGAGTTAATCCAAAAATTTCTAAATATTATCTCTTTAAATCAAAAATCTATTTATCCCGGTTCACCACGAATTATTCATCAACTGTTGCGGATGTATGACCGCCTGGTTGCTTGTGAACTGCATCCAGAAGACTATAAGAGCTTAAAAACATTATTTACTCGCACTAACAATATATCTATTCATCAACTGGATGCCTACCTTGCTATAAAAGCCTTTTTGCCTTTCACTGAAAATCGAGGATTGGTATTTATTGATCCTCCTTTTGAACGCAAAGATGAATTTAGCAAATTAATAGAAGCCTTAAAAATTATCAAACATAGAGCTAGTAATATTTGTGTATTAATTTGGTATCCGATTAAAAATACTGCTGAAATAAAAAAATTTTATCAAGACTACCAAATTATTGGTTTCAAAGAAGCTCTAACGATAGATTTTATGTTGTTAGACTCTCCGAATAATATGCATCAATGTGGTTTGCTGGTAATCAACCCTCCCAATATCAAAAATGAAATATCCACTTTAATGAAATACTTAACTGACAATATATTTTTAAACCAGGCTAAATCTAAAATTAGTATTATATAAATATAGAATCATCAGGTAATTCAAAAGATTGACCAAGAAGCTGGTCAAAATGTTTAGCAATGATAAAATCTCTTGTACCATATTCGAGAGGAAAAAATTGTTCTAGTAATGTTAAGAATAGATCTTTGGCTTCATGCGACTGCATTTTATTATACGTATGTAGCAGCGCCTCAATCGGAGCTGGTGGTAGATATGGAGTGAACTCACCAAAAGTATATTTAGGACTTTGGAAGGCATTAAGTAATTCTGACAGCTGTTGCTTTGTAGTGGCACTTAAAGCTTTCTCATAAAATTCTTCAGCGATTATTATCAATCCATCTTCTTTCCAACTATGCCATTGTTGCAAATCATGGCTGTCCAGGACTTACGCAAATCGCACGACAGGGCTCTTTAATTCCTGGATTAAATAGTTCCTTAATAACCCGCTCTTTAGCTGATATACGGTGCTAGAAGCAGCATTTGCAGCTTTTTTCAAACAATTCCAGACCATGATAGCGCAAGCTATATGATTTCTCTGTATTCTTCCTATTCTACATTGGCACTTTTCAATACCGGTGACTTGCTTGACTTCACGATGAAATTCCTCAATCTTCCACCTGAAGCCATACTCTTGTTGTACAGCATCAAGCGAATTTTGAGCCATGTCGTTTGTGACGACATAGTCAGTTCTGTTGGTAGAAACAGTTACTCTGAATAATTTCACTTTATGATCTTTAGGAAATTTATGAATCTTGATAATCTTACCGTTGCTAATATCATCAGTACTCCAATCCAAAGAATCAACTCTACAGTAAGCCTTATTACCGTTGCTATCGTCTACTAAACGATTACTTTTGATAGGACAATAGTAATATTTACCGATAGTTTCTATTTGAAGTAGAATCGAGGTTGTCGCATACCAACTATCCATAAGTACTGTGTTAAATGCAACCTTTTTGCTATAATGAGCATTACGCAGCATTTCTTTAACGTGATCTATTTTAGTTAAACCGTCTTTATCGGGATTGAATATCCTATAATCTATTATCCAAAACTTATTCTCTTCAGGATTAACATAAACACAGGTCACAATACCTATGCCTTTTATTACTTCCTTGGCATTGCCGCTATATTGATACCTGACTTCATCTATATTATTCGAGTAACTTTTATCTAATACGCTATCGTCAAATAGCAACTTGCCGTTAGCGCTGAAGATAATCTCTTCTTTACCGTGTTCCCATATTAATCTTGGTGATAATTTAGCATTCGCTAGATATCTTCTGACCCTGTCGTCGCTTAAACCTTCTACATGATCAGCAAAATTTGTAATAGTATAATTTGTCTGGCTCGATAATAAATACTGACAATAATCTATTCTTGTAGTCATCTTATACTCACAATCTAAATTACATTATACTCCCATAATATCTCGATTCTTATCTAATTTCATTAGTCTTGCGGAAGTCCTGCTGTCATTATCACAACCAGAATCTATTCTCTTAAGTAGTGGATCTATCAATATAACTCGTAGCTGTTTGAAGTGATAACTCGCTATCTTATCCCAAGCAGGATTTAAATCCAAAAATTGTTCATTAAATATTCCTTGCAGTTGCAATGTATGATAATGCCAATTCTCAGGTTTAACTGCATTACAGTAAAGATCATAAAACCATCGACTAACAGCTTCTCTAATTTGCTCTTCAAACATCGCTTCTGCTTGCTCTGTTACCAAACTTAAGACCCCAGCAAAATCGGCGAACTTCACAACACTATAGTCAATTGATGGTATTTCTAAAATTTTATCCTGAATTACAGATACTAGCATTATTAACTTACCGAGTGGGCACATATTAAGTACACTCAAACAGTTTATTAATGCGTCAAGCAGTAAATAATCATTGCTGCTACGAACAACATAAATCACTTGAGCAAGTGCTTGCTTAAAATCAAAATTTTCTAACTCACGATCATTTTCTGTACGCATCGCCGATAATTTATCAATGATCTGTACTATGGCTAGCGATTGATTTGAGCTCCATTGATCGTTACATAAATCACCAAAATCCTGCATTTTTAACCAATTAATGTGATTATCAATTTCAGTTTCACTGGTTAATGGAAAATCATAGTATAGTTTACTTAGAATTTTAAGAGCATTAATTATATTATCCGGCGTGTCTGGATGAGTACCACTAATATTCAATTTTTCAATGATACCAAATCCGCCTTTAGGCTCGACTGAACCATAAGCACGCAATACCTCCATTAAGTCATAATTTTTGACTTTAGTCGACAAATCTATTAGCCTATCGCCGTTTGCATCAAGTTTATTGACGTTAAACCATAATTCACCTGAATCTTTAGCTTTAGTAATGCACCATATTATTGTTTCCCACTTTCCACCGTAAGCTAATTTGTGCAAGATGGTACCAGCATTATCAGCTAATGATTGATCAACCTTAACATTCTGCTTTTCAATAACTGGCCATAGTACTTTCAATACTTTAGAAATCTTGTTTGTTGCTAGTTCATTAAAAAATCGAGCAAATAATGTTGCTCCTTTTTCGTCACTGACATTTAGATCAAGATCGGAAAAATAATATTCTAAAGCTTCATACCAATCTTGTATGATGAATATAGAAAAAACTTCTATAGTTAATGCATGAGCAATGTCCTGTTTATCTGGAGCAGCTAATTTATTAAAAGCCATTATTTTGCAAAATATATTACCAGATTTAAAAAAGTCTAAAATTAAAGAGGTTAGTGTAGTATTCTTGTGTAGAGCTATGGTAAAAGGTTCGGCACCAATAGCAGTTATTTGGTTATTATGTAAATTAAGAGAAATTAGTGAATTATTACTTGCTATAGCTTTAGCTATGGTTAGCGCCCCGAGATTACCGATTAAATTACCAGATAAATCAATGAGCTCTATAGATGAATTTGCAAACAAGACCGCTGCTATATAGTCAGCTCCAAGATCACCTATTCCATTATAACTTAAATCCAGGCACTTTATCTTACAACCTAGCTGCATCAACGGCTGAGCTAATAACTTGACTCCCAGATTTCCTATATCATTACCCCATAACCTAACGAAAGTTACTGGTGATTCTGCTTTCTCTAATGTGTCAGCTAAAAAGCCAGCTCCAGTATCTCCTATTTGATTTTCAGAAATAGCAATAGCAGTTATTGACAAATTAGGTAAAGCTTCAAAAATAAGCTTTGCCCCGTCTTTTCCAATGTTATTAGCCCATAAATTTAGGGAAGTTATAGTACCATTAAGCTTGATAGCTGCAAGTAGACGCTGAACTTCAACTATTCCCATAGGAATCAATGGAAATTCAACAGTGTTTGTAATCTCTTTGTTCTGTATTTGATTTATTAGTTGCTCTAGATTTTTCATGCAGTATGATCCACCAATATGCTTGTTTATATAACATTGACGTTGATTAATTTCGGAGGGTTCTTAGAGGGCAGATGTAGGTAAAACGTTAATTGAATTTTTGCCTATTTCCTTATCTTTCTACTTCAAATTTTATAGCATAACTATTATCATAAAATTTGCCTTGAAATATAAAAAATATTCTAAAAATCATCTTAACGTTTTACCTACATCTACCCTCTTAGACGAGAGTGTTCAATGAACTGTGTCAAATCGTCTGAGCTGAGCCGAAGGCGAAGCAATCCAGAAAAAACTTGGCGTGTCAATAAATTGACTGGATTGCTTTGACCACTAACGTGGTCTTAGCTCAGACGAACCTTACTTTAATTGACACAGTTCATTGAACACCCTCTCTTAGACTATTAATTAGTGCTATAACCTTGAATTTATACAATTATGTAAATTACAAATGCTTTATATATATAATACGCTAACTATTCTACTAATGCCAGTATATATAGTTGTATTGATTATTCGAATATTTAAACAGAAAGAAATTATATCACGAATATTCGAGCGTTTTGCATTTTCTGATCAACAAAGACCAGTTGGTAAATTGATCTGGGTACATGCTGCAAGCGTTGGCGAATCAATTGCAGCAATGACTTTAGTTAATGCAATAAACAGCATCTCTTCACATAATTTTTTGGTGACCTCTGGCACTGTATCCTCAGCTAAGATATTAGCAAGTAAATTACCGACCAATGCCATTCACCAATTCTTACCTTTTGATAACATTATATTGATTAGAAAGTTTTTTAAGCACTGGCGGCCAGACCTAGGAATTATAGTCGAGTCAGAATTATGGCCATGTTTAATTAATGAAGGCAGCAAAAGCTGTAAATTATTATGGGTAAATGCTCGGATCTCAGATTACTCGTTTCAAAAATGGCAAAATTTTAGCGGATTCTTTCAATTTATTATAGCTAAATTTAGTGATATCATCGTGCAAAGTAGTATAGATTTTAAAAAATTTCAGGCTCTTGGAGCGAGCAATAATATCATTAACCTGGGAAATATAAAATTTGCCAATGAAAAACCGGCTGTTGATCAGCAGCAATATGCAAAAATAACTGAACATCTACAAGGCAAAAAAATAATAGTAGCTGGCAGCACTCATTTTGAAGATGAACAAGTAATTCTACCGCTAGTTCATCAGCTAAAAGCTCAGTTTCCAGATTGTTATCTGATTATTGTTTTACGCCATCCAGAGCGGAAGAATGAGGTGGTGAAATTTTGTCAGAACTTAAATTTAAGTGTTAGCGTTAGATCAGAGACTCTATTACCCTCACTAGCCAGTGATTTATATATTGTCGACAGTTTTGGTGAGTTAGGTTTGTTTTATAGTATTGCTGATATTGTCTTTGTTGGTGGTTCATTCAAACAAGGAGGACATAATCCGATAGAGCCTGCTCATTTTGGTAAAATAATAATTTTTGGTCCAGATATGAGTAATTGTCAAATTATCGCCAATGAAATGATAGATTCTCAGGCTGCAGTACAAATAAGTAGGCAGGAAGAGTTGTTAAACAGACTGCAATATTATCTGGAGCATGAGGTTCAAGCACCTAAAAATAATACAACGACGTTTATCCAGAAACATCAACAAATATTAGCGAGTTATTTAGAAATTATTAGTAAATATATTAACAAATAAAATATCCTTCTTGACTCTAAGCCGAAGCTATGTTAGAAATCAACAACATTCAAAAGTTTTTATCTCTATGTTTACTAAACATATCAATATTATCAATCATCTTCTGCAAAGTCTTTTTGCCATGCTGCCTCTAGTTAACTCATCTTTATGTTGTTGTTGTAAATAATAGTCAAATATCGAAAGTGTTTGCGAAAACTTAGACGTCAAGTTAAGGAAAAGAGACGATACGAACGTCATTGAGACACTCGCACCCACCAGTCATTGCGAGGCGCAGCCGAAGCAATCCAGGAAATGAACGATAACTGGATTGCTTCGACCACTGTCGTGGTCTCAAGCAATGACGAGTCTTATTTAATTGACAGTTCATCGGACACTCTCTCAATATCCTTATAATTTAACTTTATTTATTTTATTTTCTTAAATTTTACTGATGTGAGGAAAAATGAGTATTTACTCTAAATTGCAACAACTATTGTTGCAGCAAAAATTATTATTGTATGTTCTTGCTATTAGTCTTGGAATAGCTAGTGGTTTGTCGGAAATTAGTTTTCTGCATCAAATAGTACACTTGATTACTGACGCATTCATGAGAATATTTAATTTCTTAAGTCTGCCACTAATTGCACTAGCTCTTATTGTGACTATTACTGCTTATAAAACTGATGGTGATATGAAATCGTTAAGTAGTAAGACTTTACAATATACTTTTGGTACTACTATAATCGCAGCAACAGTGGCTTGTGTACTATATATACTAATTGCGCCAAAATTACCAGATGCTAGCATGATAGAATCCGCTGCACTAACAGCCGAGAGTAATGATTTCAAAAATCATTTACTGCATCTAATTCCCATTAATCTATTTGAACCTTTTTTGGAGCATCGAGTAATTAGTGTACTATTAATGTCCATAGCTATTGCTATTGCTACACGTAAGATTAACAATATTGAGGCTAGAAGTGCCATAATAAATTTTTTCCAGGGGTGGCACGATATTTTCATGGTGCTGACAAAATGGGTGGTAAAAATTATTCCATTGGCATTATACGCTTTTATTGCTGTTAGCGTAATTGAGCTTAAAGGCGGCCAGGATTTTAGTAGTATAATAGAATATTTATTAGTTATTATCTTAGCTAATGTGGTGCAAGGGGTAGTCATTTTACCGTTATGGTTAAAGTGGCATAATATCTCACCACTCTCTACTGCTGCTGCCGCTATGCCGGCATTAACCATTGCGTTTTTTTCAAAATCATCTTCTGGGACATTGCCAATAACTATTGATTGTGCTCAAAATAGGCTTGGTATTTCACCAACAGTCGCCAAGTTTATTTTGCCACTATGTACGACAATTAATATGAATGGTTGTGCGGCATTTATTTTTACAACTGTTATTTATATTTCGCAAAGTAATGGTATGATAATTGACTATACTACCATGGTCAGCTGGATTATTATCGCAACCATAGCAGCTATAGGTAATGCTGGAGTACCTATGGGCTGTTTCTTTTTGAGTGCAAGTTTACTTGCAGCTCAAGGAGTACCTATAAATTTGATGGGAATTATTTTACCGTTTTACGCGGTAATTGATATGGTTGAAACCGCATTAAACGTGTGGTCTGATCTTTGTGTTACCAAGGTCGTTTATGAACGTTCAGTATAGCTTCTCCAGTTGTACTATGATACGCCAAATATGCTGCGTCTCGGCTGTGCGAAACAAAGTAATCACTGCGCGGCATTAGCCGAAGCGAAAAAATTAACGTACATAGTACAACTGGCTTTGCTATAAAAGCCCACGGAGATATAAGTAGGTGTTATATTATTTACAAAAATGGTTTTTGCATAATAAGATCCAGGCATTATTACTGATGGTGATTGGTATAATAACCATCACCTCATTAATAACTTATAACCAAGGAGATCCTTCGTTCAATTTGGTAACTCATAGATATCCAAGCAATTTTTGTAAATATTTTGGTTCATATTTATCAGACTTATTGTACCAATTTTTAGGCTTATCTTCTTTCTTACCAGCTTTAGCTTGTATGATTTGGGCAATTATTTTGTATAGAACCGGAGAATTACCATGGTTTATCGCTAGATTTATGGTTATCATTGTTGCCAGTATTGGATTTTCAATAGCTTGCGCAGATTTTAAGATCAAGACGTTACCCGCAGGTGGCGGTGGCGCTGTTGGGATAATGTTACATCCATTAATTAGTGAATATGGCTTTATAGCTGATACGATGCTCTTTCTGTTCTCTATAATATTATTTTTTACTTGTCTTGGAATTAATTCACGTACTTACTTCACTATCTTTACAAAATTAATGAGTATTCTTAGTGTAGTTGCCAAAATCAGCAAATATATTAGCTATACCAAAATCAGCAAAACAATAAAACCAGCTATAATTAGACAAGCCCCTGCTATTACAAACAATGAAATAGAGTATTATCCGCAAGAAGAAGCACCTTTAGCACCCCATCATATTGCACCTAAGGCTAAAGCTAAGTTAATTGCTGAGGGCAAAACAGCTAATTTGTCTACTACGATTCCTCCAGTTGATTTGCTAAAAAATCCTGATAACCAACAAATTAGAACTGAAACTAAAGCAGAATTAAAACAGAATGCAGAAAATTTATTAAGAGTATTAGGTGATTTTGGTGTTAAGGGACAGATTATCGATATTAGTCAAGGACCGGTAGTTACTTTATACGAATTTGAGCCAGCCGCTGGCACCAAATCTTCAAGAGTCATTGGTCTCTCAGATGATATTGCTCGGTCATTATCAGCTATTTCGACCAGGATTGCAGTAATTCCAGGCAGAAACGTCTTAGGAATTGAACTACCAAACAAACAACGAGCTTTCTTTTGCTTACGAGAATTAATCGAAACAGCTGAATATCGAGATAGTAACATTAGCTTACCTTTAGTACTGGGTAAGGATCTTGCTGGCAAACCTTTTATTGCCGATTTGGCCAAGATGCCACATTTATTGGTTGCTGGTACCACTGGTTCCGGTAAATCTGTGGCTATTAATGCAATGATCATGTCTTTACTTTATCGCTATACCCCAGAAGAATGCCGCCTAATCATGATCGATCCCAAGATGTTGGAGCTATCAGTATATGACAACATTCCGCATTTATTGACGCCTGTAGTCACCGAACCTGGAAAAGCAGTAGTGGCGCTAAAATGGGCGGTAAAAGAAATGGAAAATAGATATAGACTAATGTCAAATGTTGGAGTTAGAAATATTAGTGGTTACAATGCTAAAATCATCGAAGCAATTAAAGCAGGCAAGACATTGGAGCGCACAGTTCAAGTGGGATTCGATCCAGAAACAGGTGTTCCCATTTACGAATCTATGGCCATTAATATGGAGAAATTACCATTTATTGTGGTGATCGTCGATGAAATGGCTGATTTGATGATTGTCGCTGGCAAAGATATTGAATCTTCAATTCAGCGTTTAGCACAAATGGCTAGGGCTGCTGGAATTCATATTATTATGGCTACCCAACGTCCATCTGTGGATGTGATCACTGGAGTGATCAAAGCCAATTTTCCAAGCCGTATCAGTTTTAAAGTTACTTCGAAAATTGATAGTAGAACCATTTTGGGAGAACAAGGCGCAGAACAATTACTAGGATTGGGCGATCTGTTATATATGGGTAATGCGGCTAGAATTACTAGAGTACATGGACCTTTTGTAGATGATTCGGAAGTCGAGAAAGTTGCAGAATATCTCAGAGCTGCTGGAACTCCAGAATACATCTCAGCAGTAACAGCATTAGCAGATGAAGATGTTGTAGAAGCAGAAGAAGTTAATATTAATGGTAGTGACAATGAAAATATGTATAAAAAAGCAGTGCAAATCGTACGACTTGAACGTAAGGTTTCTACCAGCTATATTCAAAGATGTCTGCGGATAGGGTATAACCGTGCGGCAGATATTATTGACAGAATGGAGCGTGAAGGTATTATTGCCGCCCCTAATCATGCTGGAAAGCGAGAAATCTTATTACCGGAAGAATAATAGTACTAAAACCCTCTTGGAGAACTGATAAAAATGTGATACAATGTCAAGTTGTTATCAGGTTATTGCATAACCCATTTAGAATTGAGGTGATGCAATAGGTCTGTTTTTAAACTTTAATCAAAGCAACGTTGTACGCTGAAAAGCATGTAAAGTAAAGCGTCATTTCAAACTTTCTAAACACTTAAATTTATTATTTAATATTTAAAGAAAAGAGAGGTATAGATGCCAATCGCACCTGATTTTAGAATAGGCGAAAGAGTTGTATATCCATCACACGGAGTTGGTGAAATAGTGAATATTGACACCCAAACTATTGGTGGCACAGCTATACAAGTGTATGTCATATCATTTCCTCAAGACAAAATGACTCTTAAGGTACCAGTTAATCGTGCTGCTGCTGCTGGCTTAAGAACTCTTGTCGGCAAAAGTGATTTAGGTAAAATATATTCTACGTTACAGGGAAAACCTAAACAAGGCAATAGAATGTGGAGTAGAAGAGCTCAAGAATACGAGGGAAAGATTAACTCTGGCGATGTTGTTGCTATTGCAGAAGTAGTACGTGACTTATACAAAAATGTAGATAGTGATCGCTCTTATAGTGAACGTACTATTTATGAATCAGCATTAAATAGACTTGCTGGCGAATTAGCTATTCTTGAAAGCATTAATTCAGAAGATGCTATTAGCAAACTAGTTGAAATTCTTAAGGAAAAAAGAATAGCCGCTTAGTTGATAGAGACAATAGTAGCTTTTCTTCCTTAATTCCACATAGTTTTAAAGTTAAAATATTATCTTAAAGATTCGTTCACTAATGTTTATGGGTTACTCAAGAGTTCTGTTATTTATAACATTCTTAATGACTATCACTAATGCCAGCGCACTACCTGCACCAATGAATGATAAAGAATTATTGGAGTCAAGTGATTTTGTCGGAGAAGTTAAAGTACTCGGAGTAATAGCAACTGAAGATGATAAAAGTACGTACAAAGGAATAAAAGTGGCCAGGTATAATGCCTGGCTACAAGTTACTAAAACCATCAAAGGTCATTTTAGTCCATTAGATACTATTGTTGCCTGTTGGCACGAAATTCCGGAACCACCTTTTGTAGGTGCATGGTATGTAGGTTTTACTCTTCAAGAACAGACAATTATATACCTGAAATTGCAAGATGATAAGCGTTGCTATACTGCTGTTAGCTGGAATGCAAAGAAACCGTTAAAGTAACTCCGTTAAACTTTATCGGGCAAACTCAAAATTATCTACTATATTACCGCTACATACTCCATGATCTTCTCATTCTAGGCATTGCGTATAAAATTTATGAGGGTCGTTCACGGAAACCTATAAAGCAAGTTAAGGAAAAAGAGACGATATGAATTGTCATTGTGAGTGAGAACCGTCAAACTTTGAGACCATTTATGGTCGAAGCAATTCAGAAGATTCGTTTTACTAGATTGCTTCGACTTCGTCTCAAAGCCTAACGTATACAGTGGTCATCCCGAACTTGTTTCGGGATCTCATCAAGACTTCATAAGATCCCGAAACAAGTTCGGGATGACGTTGCGTTGTTCGGGATGACTGTTTTAGTTGTTTGGGATCAAATTTAACACAAATTTTTGAACATTCTCGCTTTATAATACCAAACTCAAAATTATCTACTATGTTACTGCTGCATACACTCTCTAAGTTCATATTTTTAATGCATATATATTTTATTTATGGTTAATACACACAAAACCCAGGAAACGATAGTGGTAGCGATGTCCGGTGGCGTTGATAGCTCAACTGTGGCAGCAATGTTACATACTGAAGGGTACAAAGTCATTGGTGTTACCTTACAGTTATATGATCATGGCAGCAGCATAATGAAAAAAGGTGCTTGTTGTGCTGGTCAAGATATTTATGACGCAAGCCAAGTAGCCGCAAAATTAAATATTCCACATTATGTTCTAGATTATGAAAGTAAATTTAAAGAATCAGTGATTGGTGATTTTGTTGATAGCTATGTACGTGGTGAAACACCATTACCATGCGTACGATGTAACCAATCAGTAAAGTTTCAGGATTTATTAAAAGTAGCAAAGGATTTAGGTGCTTCTGCGCTAGCAACTGGTCATTATGTACGTAAAATTAATGGTAAAACAGGTGCTGAGCTGCATACTGGACTTGATTTACAAAAAGATCAAAGTTATTTCTTATTTTCAACTACCAAAGAACAATTAGAGTATTTGCACTTTCCACTCGGTGAGTTGACTAAAGAACAGACACGAACTATGGCTACTAAATTTGGTTTGTTTTTAGCAGATAAACCAGATAGCCAGGATATTTGTTTTGTGCCTGATGGTAATTATAGAAATATAGTAAATAAGCTCAGGCCTCAGGCAAATCAAGCTGGAACAATAATGCACATTGATGGTTTTGAATTAGGTCAGCATCAAGGAATTATTAATTACACCATTGGTCAACGCCGAGGACTTGGGATTGCATTTCCGAGTCCGTTATATGTAATAAGAATTGATCCTTTAACCAGAATAGTGTATGTAGGTCCTGAAAGTGCATTAGCGGCCAGTGAGTTTATTATTAAAGATATTAATTGGCTGACGGATGATATAACAGAGACTAAGTATGTGAAGGTTAAAATTAGATCTACACGTCCAGGAGAATTTGCCTATATTAATAAAATAGATAACAATCAAATGCGTATAACTTTGCTTGCTCCAGAAAAAGCTGTAGCACCAGGTCAAGCTTGTGTTATTTATGATGACAGTAGAGTGCTTGGCGGAGGCTGGATAGTAAAATGAATTTTTTTAAGCAAAAAAGCTTTGAATCAGTAAAAGAAATTGCTAATGTTGGCGGCTTAAATAAAAATTTAGGAGCATTTGATCTCATATTATTTGGTTTAGGTGGTATTATTGGCACCGGAGTCTTTGTACTCACTGGTTTAGTTGCGGCTAAATATTCTGGTCCAGCAGTAATGCTATCATATATTATCGCCGGTGGAACTTGCATTCTTGTCGCCTTAGCCTATACCGAACTTGCGACTATGCTGCCAACCTCAGGCAGTGTATACACCTACTCATATGTAGCATTCGGTGAGGTCATTGCCTGGTTAATGGGTGGCATAATGATCTTGGAATTATGCTTTATGGCGGCAGCAGTATCAGCTGGATGGTCTGGTTATGCACAGCCGATACTTAAAACAGCTGGTTTTACCATTCCGAACATCCTGGTTAAGGTGCCGGCTGATGGTGGCATCATGAATTTACCGGCTTTCTGTATCGTAGCAATTGTTGGGGTCATATTGTATTTTGGTAATAAAGATAGTGTCAAAATCAATGCTATTTTAGTATTTATTAAAATGGGTGCAATATTTACTTTTGTATTTTCTGCTACTCCTCATTTTAAGGTCAGTAATTGGGCTGATTTTATGCCTTTTGGCTTTGATAATATGGTAATGGGCGCCTCAATATTGTTTTTTGCTTTTACTGGTTTTAGTAATATTGCGGCTTCTGCCGAAGAATGTAAAAATCCAAAACGTGATATAACGATCGGAATCATCGTATCTTTGGTGCTGGCAACGTTAATATATGTTTTAATCGGTGGATTGGTTACCGGCATCATCAATTTTTCTGAATTAAATAATCAGCATCCTTTAGCTCATGCGTTAGCGATCAATGATAGTAATATTGGGTCAGCGATTGTGGCTACCGGTGCTATTTGTGGAATGACTACCGTAATTATGATTAGTTTGTATGGTATATCTCGTATCTTTTACGTAATAGCTCGTGATGGTTTGTTACCAAAATCTCTGGCAAAACTTCATCCTAAACATGATAGTCCTTATGTGACTATCGGAATATTTTCGACAATTTCTGCTTTGCTTGGAGCTTTGTGTCCTTTTGAAATTTTAGGACAATTATCAAGCATGGGAGCGTTGATTGATTATATTGTTATAGTAATAATAGTAATGTTATTTCGCTTTAAACTACCTAATGTCAGCAGGTCTTTTACATGTCCAGCGGTATTTATTGTAGCTCCGGCTGCATTTATTGCTTCCATGTATCTTTTATTCAAACAATTTATTGATAATAGTGGCAATTTATCAACACCAGGTAAAATGATCGTATATTGGTTAGCTGTGGTATTTATGCTTTATGTAGTACGATCAATCTTGATAAAAAATAAAATATGAAAGGTTTGTTTGACAATGATAATTGTATAATAATATATGTTAGCGCATATAATAATATGGTTATTTTTTATGAAGCATTCCCTTAATCCTATATCTAATTCACTACTAAATGCATTTTATACTGGAACGTTTTCTGTTACTAATCATGACTTAAATGTCAATAGAATGGAATTGTTCACTACAACGCTTACTCATGATGAAGACTACGAGGTAACCAAACTCTGTTTTTCAGAAAGCAAGATGAGTATGGCAGCTATACAAGCATTATCCACATTTTTTACAACCGTAGCAGCTACTGAGATTCAAGAGCTGCACATCAATGCTGCTAATTTTGATGATAATTCATTAAAGATATTAGCTAACGGGCTGGTACATAGCCAGTTACAATTGTTAGATTTAAGGTATAATTATATAAAAGCAGAAGGAGCACAAATCTTGGCTGACCTATTACCAGAGACTCCAATAAAGGCTTTGTTTCTGGGACATAACCACATAAAAGATGAAGGAGCAGAAATTATAGGTGATATATTGCCAAATAGCAATGTAGAAATAATTGACCTGGGGAGTAATGATATAACTGATGCTGGAGTGAATGAGTTAGCAAGGATTTTACCTGACACTGATATAATTGGACTTTCATTAGATAAGAATACTATAGGTGACTTGGGAGCAATATTTTTAGCACAAGAATTGCCTGGAACCAATATAAAGATACTTTCGTTAAAGGAATGTTATATTGGTGATCATGGAGCAAAGGAGATAGCTGGCTGCCTTCCACATACCAATATAAGCATACTTAATTTGGGGTCTAATTTTATCGGTGATCATGTTGTAGGACAGTTTACTCAAATTTGCTTACCTGAGCAACTTATTGACTTAAGTAATTTACATAATAATGGACATCATGTTGCTATCATAGGAGGAGTATATCATACTGATGAGAGTTGATTTATAATTTCGTTTTGGATAAACATTGTTTTCCATTGCTAATTTCATCGTCAATTAATATAATTTAAGTGTATTCCAAGTTAGAGTGTTCAACAAATTATACGCTTCAAGTAAAGAAAAGAGACGATACACATCGTCATTACGAGACGAAGTCAAAGCAATCCAAGAAGTGAACGACTAACTGGATTGCTTCGGTCACTATACGTGACCTCGCAATGACGGATCTTGTTTAATTGATACAGTTCGATGTATAAATTAACAAACTGTATCAATTTTAGCGTGAGAGAAAAGAGTAGAAAGATAGTATGACAACGCATCATATATTGCAGTCTTCGGATTTTTTGCAACAATATTTGCCTATCGCCATATTTTTTGGTGTTGCGGTATTTTTATCCTTGGTAGTAATAATGTTGCCAGTAATACTGGCACAACAAAAACCAAATAAAGATAAATTGAAGGAATATGAATGCGGCTTTGATGCATTTGGTGATGCTCGTGGACAATTTGATATCAGATTTTATCTGGTAGCGATCTTATTTATTATTTTTGATCTTGAAGTTACTTTTCTGGTACCATGGGCTATTAGCTTAGGTACTATTGGTAAATTTGGCTTCTTCTCAATGATGTTCTTTTTATTGGTATTGACTATAGGTTTTATCTATGAATGGAAACAAGGAGCATTAGACTGGTGAATAAAGATATACATAGTGACCTCCTGCAAGATCAGGATCTGTTGTTTAACGATGAATTATCTAATAGGGGATTTGTTTTAAGTAAAGTAGATGAATTAATGGCCTGGGCACAATCTAATTCACTGTGGCCGATGAGCTTTGGTTTGGCTTGCTGTGCGGTAGAAATGATGCAAACAGCAACCAGCCGTTATGACATAGATCGTTTTGGTATGTTATTCAGGCCAAGTCCACGACAGTCTGATTTAATGATTGTCGCTGGTACCTTAACCAACAAAATGGCACCAGCATTACGTCGAGTATATGATCAGATGGCTGATCCAAAATGGGTGATCTCCATGGGTAGTTGCGCTAATGGTGGTGGTTACTACCATTATTCATATTCTGTGGTGCGTGGATGTGATCGAGTAGTGCCGGTGGACGTATATGTACCTGGTTGTCCGCCAACTGCTGAAGCTTTATTGTATGGGGTGTTACAATTACAAAAAAAAATTAGACGTACTACCAGATTTAAAGGATAGTTTTAGCTATGCCACAACAAACACTATTAAAAATTATTGATAATTTTATTGCAACTAAACAACTACAGGTAATAAATCTGGATATAAAAGATTTTATTGCTTATAAAATTAAAAAAGAACAGTTGTCAACCCTGTTATTATTCTTGAAAACATCAGAAGAGCTACGTTTTACCATTCTAACCGACTTATTTGCTGCTGATTTTCCCAGTCGTAATCAAAGATTTGAGCTAGTCTATAATTTACTTAGTCTTAAATTAAATACCAGACTTTTACTAAAACTAGAATGTGCAGAAGATGAACCTGTGTCATCGATTGCCCAGATATTTAGCGCTGCCACCTGGTATGAGCGTGAAATATACGATATGTTCGGCGTGAATTTTATTGATAATCCAGATATGCGGCGTATCCTTACTGATTATGGTTTTGTTGGCCATCCATTAAGAAAAGATTTTCCCGTAACTGGGCATTTACAAGTTAGATATGATCAATCATTGGAGCGAGTGATTTATGAGCCAGTAGAGCTTGAGCAAGAATTTAGGATGTTTGATTTTTGTAGCCCATGGGGGGGAGGAATGGATTATCCGCTGCCAGGAGATGAAAAAGCAGGTATACTCGATGAAAATCAAAAATTGCGTCGCCGTATCTAAAGATCGCGGTGCTCACGTAAGTTAAACTACGTTGCGCTCCGCAAACTTCGATCTTTCTAGCACTTTTCGATTTCATATGCGTTAAGTTTAAGGAAAAGAGACGATATGAACCATCTTTGTGAGCCACTCCTCCACGTCATTGCAAGACTATTTATAATCGAAGCAATCCAGGAATGCACTACATGTTTTACTGGATTGCTTCAACAACGCCCCGCAATGACAGGCTTTATTTTTAATTACAAAGTTCAGCAAACACTCTCCAAAGTACAAGTCTAAAAACCACGATTGAGCAATAAATATGGCAAATGACATTACCTTAAAACATATGACCTTAAATTTTGGTCCGCAACATCCAGCCGCCCATGGAGTGTTAAGGTTAATTTTAGAACTTGATGGCGAGGTTATTAATAAAGCTGATCCTCATATCGGGTTATTACATCGAGGTACAGAAAAATTAATAGAACATAAAACCTATATGCAAGCTATTCCGTATTTTGATCGGTTGGACTATGTATCACCTATGTGTCAGGAACATGCTTTTGCACTAGCGGTAGAAAAATTACTAGCTTGTGAAGTACCAAGGCGTGCACAATTTATCAGAGTTATGTTTTCGGAATTAACTCGTATTTTAAATCACATTATGAACATCACCGCTCAAGCTTTTGATGTTGGTGCCACTACGCCAATGTTATGGCTATTTGAAGAACGTGAAAAAATAATGGAATTTTATGAGCGTGTTTCTGGTTCTAGGATGCATTCCAATTACTTTAGACCAGGAGGAGTAGCACAAGACTTACCCGAAGGGTTATTAGCAGATATAGAAACTTGGTTGCAACAATTTCCAGACAAATTAAAAGATGTTGAAGCATTGTTAAATAATAACCGTATCTGGAAACAGCGACTTGTTGATATTGGGGTTGTTAGTCAGAAACAGGCAATGGATTGGGGCTTTTCTGGACCGATGTTGCGTGGATCAGGTATAGCTTGGGACTTGCGTAAATCTAATCCATATGATGTATATGCAGAAATGGATTTTGATGTACCTGTTGGTAAAAATGGTGATTGTTACGATCGATATTTAATCAGGGTTGAAGAAATGTATCAATCTTTACGAATTATCAGGCAGTGTATTGATCAAATACCTGAGGGAGCAATTAAAACCAGCAATGGTAAGATTGCTCCTCCTTCAAGAAAAGATATGAAAGAGTCTATGGAAGCGTTAATTCACCATTTCAAACTATATACTGAAGGCTATAATGTACCTAATGGAGAGTCATATGGAGTAGTTGAAGCACCAAAAGGAGAATTTGGCGTATATCTATATGCTGATGGCTCAAATAAACCTTATAGATGCCGAATTAAAGCTCCAGGTTTTGCACATTTACAAGGAATAAATTTTATGACACAAGGACACATGATGGCTGATGTCGTCACTATTATTTCTAGTCTTGATATAGTATTTGGCGAGGTTGATAGATGACCCCAAACGAAATTTTAGAATTTAGTTTTAATAAAGATAATTTACAAAAAGCACAAGAGATTATCAGCCATTACCCGGATGGTAAGCAACGAAGCGCGGTATTACCCTTGTTAAATTTAGCACAATCTCAGATTGGTGGATGGTTGCCACAGATAGCTATAGAATATGTCGCAAAATTCTTAGATCTACCTTTTATCAGGGTGTATGAAGTTGCTACATTCTATACTATGTTTAATTTAAAACCAGTAGGCAAACACCATATACAAATATGTGGCACCACTCCATGCTGGTTACGTGGTAGCGATGAAATTACTAAAGTTTGTCATAATGAACTAGGGATTCACTTGGGAGAGGTCACTCCAGATAAACAATTTAGTCTGGTTGAGGTGGAGTGTTTGGGCGCTTGCGTGAATGCTCCGATAGTTCAGATCAATGATGATTATTTTGAGGATTTAACCCCTGAACTCATGGCTGAATTACTCAAAAGCTTAAAGCTGGTGAATCAGTTTGTCATGGCTCACAAATAGGTAGAACTGGCGCTGAACCAAAAAAACAATAATGGTGCCCCTGGCCGGACTTGAACCAGCACACTAATAAAAGCTGCAGATTTTGAGTCTGCCGTGTCTACCAATTTCACCACAGGGGCGATATACTCGTTAAACTTTGAGAATTGGCGTTGTCGTTCTTGAAGATCTGCGGTGCTCACGTATATAGTATACGCTGCGCTCCTCGACTTCAGAACTCCTAGCACTTCTCAAAGTTTAACTTCGTCTATCCAACAACTTAACGCATAAACTTTGGCGTTGTCGTTCTTGAAGATCTGCGGTGCTGCTCACCTATATAGTATACGCTGCGCTCCTCGACTTCAGAACTCCTAGCTCTTCTCAAAGTTTAACTTCGTCTATCCAACAACTTAACGCATAAACTTTGGCGTTGTCGTTCTTGAAGATCTGCGGTGCTGCTCACCTATATAGTATACGCTGCGCTCCTCGACTTCAGAACTCCTAGCTCTTCTCAAAGTTTAACTTCGTCTATCCAACAACTTAACGCATAAACTTTGGCGTTGTCGTTCTTGAAGATCTGCGGTGCTCACGTATATAGTATACGCTGCGCTCCTCGACTTCAGAACTCCTAGCTCTTCTCAAAGTTTAACTTCGTCTATCCAACTTAACGCATAAATATGGCGTTTTATACTTAATTGTTTTACAGAATTCAATGATAAAAGTCAAAAGTTAGTTTTACGATTTAATGCTACAAGATAATATTCTCTGGATTCCTTTCTACTAGCAGCTGGTTTAAAATGTTTAACTATCTTAAAATTCTGTTTTACTTTATGCAATAATTCATGCTCTGTTCCACCACGAAATACTTTAGATATAAAATGTCCGCCTGGATTTAATATAGTTAAAGCAAAATCCAACGCACATTCACATAAATACAAAGTACGTACATAATCAGTAGCATTATGCCCAGTAGTATTTGCAGCCATATCGCTTATAACCACATCAGCACCATCAGGTAAATTATCTATAATTATTGCTGGAGTATCAGCATCAAGAAAATCTTTTTGGATAAATAGTACTCCTGGAATTGTTTCCATCGGCAATAAATCTACTGCTACTATATTATTACACTTTGGATTTATCTTTGTTGACCTAGATACTCGTGCCGCCACTTGACTCCAACTGCCAGGGGCAGCTCCAAGATCAACTATCTTAGCATCTGGTTTAAATAGTTTAAATTTATGGTGAATTTCTAATAGCTTATATGCTGCTCTTGATTTATATCCCTCAACCTTTGCTTTCGCTACATAAGGGTCATTTAATTGGCGTTGTAACCATTGATTCGAAGAAGCTTTACGAGTTCTAGCTGATTTTAGTTTCACTGATTTATTACGATCGAGTAGCATTATCCCTCTTGAACTATTTTAATGTCCTTAGCTATATTATCTAACATAGAATTGACAAACCCAACTTCGTGTTCAGTGATCATATCACTAGCGATGTCGGTATATTCATTAATTATAACTTTACGTGGTATCTCAGGAAAATATTTTAACTCACAAACAGCAATACGCAGCAATGCCAATAATAATATTGATAAATTAGCCATTGTATTATTGTCGGTTAAATGATCAATTATTACTTGGTCAATTACAGAAATATTCTCCGACGTTAATTTAACCAGTTCTCGTAAATAAGTGACACTTGGTTTAATTTTAATGCGATTATCTGCACTTAAATCTAAATCTAAAAGAAATTCCTTATCTTGATAAAAACCAATAGTTTTATTCATTAATAAATCAATATCATGGTCGTTATCCAATTGATATTGATAAAATGTCTGTATGGCAGCTATTCTAGCTATGGTTTTTGTATTAATTTTATGTATAGTCATTATAAATTAAAATATAAACAAATTGTTGATGCTAGATTCTGTGAAGAAAAGTGACGAGGTCTCATTATACAAACAAAGTTTCAGGATCTCGTCAGAACCTAACTGAGATGCATAAATTCAGCATGACACTTGAGGAGATTGTGTAATACTTCAGTAATATAGAATATTAAATAATTCCTGGCAACGCAAATAGATACATAAAATATAATTTATGCTTACAATTACTGGATTTATATTAGCAATGGGATTATTGGTATTTGTCCATGAATTTGGTCATTATTATATAGCGAAAACATTTGGCGTTAAAATCGAAGAATTTTCAATCGGATTTGGTAAAGAGTTATTTGTTAAAATAGATACAAATGGCGTTAGATGGAAAATCTGCGCAATACCATTAGGCGGCTTTGTCAAGATGTATGGTGATCGTGATATTACCAGTACTGCTAAAGTTACATCAGCAGCACCAGATTTTTCATTTTACCATAAGCCTTGGTATATAAAATTCCTGATAGTTGTTGCAGGACCTATGGCAAATTATCTGTTGGCTATCTTAATCCTCAGCTGTTTCTACTTATATTTTGGCAAGCCACAAATACCTGCAATAATAGATACAGTGATTCAGGATTCCCCTGCCGCTACAGGCGGACTATTAGCAGGAGATAAAATTGTCGAAGCAGATGGTAACAGTATCAGTGATTTTAGCAAGTTGCAGAAGATTATCATGATCAATGCTAATCAACAGATTCCTTTGTTAATTGAACGAGATGACCAACAGCTAACATTGATGGTTACTCCAAAAACCAACTCAACCGACGCTAATAGTAGAATAAAAATTGGTTATATTGGTATTACCAGCAAACAGGATCCAACTTATATTAAAATGAATGTTTTAGTAAGTAGTTATCAAGCTATGCAGGATGTGGTAGATATATCTTTACTTACACTTAAAGCGTTGGGACAAATTATTGTTGGCAAAAGATCAATTGACGAAATCTCCGGCCCATTAACCATTGCGCAGGAATCAGGTAAATCACTATCGGCAGGTATATTGGATTTTATATTATTTGTGGCAATGCTGTCAATTAACCTGGGGCTAATTAATTTATTGCCTATACCTATATTAGATGGCGGACATTTAGTAATAATACTATGTGAAGCTATCACCAGGCAGCCTACAAGTCAGCTAATACAAAATATTTTATTAAAGACAGGAATGATAATTATTACTTTTCTTATTGTAATTTCTGTCTCAAATGATATAAAAAGTCTAATATTTTGAGAGTGTGCAAAGACTTGTATCAATTTATCGTGTTGGTTATCCTGAGCGACAAGGTCATCCCGAACTTGTCGCTCAGGATAACCAACACGATAAATTGATACAGCAATATTGAACGCTTTCTATAAAATCTGGTATTAAATATGATTAAAGCCCAAATAAAAATTGTAATTCTTACGACCACTATACTTTATGGCGTCTCATCTTTTGCAGCTGGCGATCATATTAATCATATTACTATTGTCGGAAATAAGCGGATAGAGCAATCTACTATTCAAAATTACCTAGGCTTTAAAATTGGTGATGAATATAACTTAGTGAAGCAAAACGAAGCCATCAGAAGCCTATACTCCACCGAGTTGTTTGAAGATATAAATATTAAGTTTATCAACGGTACGCTGATGGTTACCGTAACTGAACCGCCTTTTGTCAGTAAAGTAGATTTTAAAGGAAATTCAAAAATTAAAAACAATGTCCTATCCAGAGAATTACTTACACAAGCTGGCGAATCATTAAGTAAAGCCAGTATTCAAACTGATGTAGAAAGAATTAAGGAACTTTATAAAAGATCAGGGCGTTTTTCAGTAATCATAGAACCAAAAATTATACCTCAGGAAAATGAACGAGTTAAAGTATTATTTGATATAGCTGAAGGTCCAAAAACTGGCATCAGACATATTTATTTTGTTGGCAACGAGAATTATCGTGACGGTGAACTACGTACTATAGTTTTAACTAAGGAATCACGGTGGTTTCGTTTCTTGGAAACTAATGACACTTATGACCCTGATCGAATAGAATATGATAAGGAATTACTTAGAGAATTCTATCAATCAGTTGGATTTGCAGATTTCAGGGTGATCTCAGCAGTAGCCGAATTATCAAAAACAAAAGAACATTTTACTATCACCTACTCTATAGAGGAAGGAGAAAAATATAATTTTGGTGAAATTAGCATTGATAATAAACTTGCAGATGTTGATACCAATCAACTATCAAAATTGATCAATGTCAAAACCGGTCAAATCTTTAACATGAAAGCTCTTGATAAAATAGCTGAAAAAATTACTGCTCATTTGGCTAGCCGTGGGTATCCGCAAATAACTGTATATCCGGATATAAGCAATAAAGAACTAGGGATCACTCATGTCAAATTTATAATTGATAAAGCAGATCGGATATTTATTGGACAAATTAATATTGAGGGTAACCTAAAAACCCAGGATAAAATCATCAGGCGTGAATTCCGGATTGCTGAAGGTGATCTGTTCAATCGCTCTTATCTTGAAAAAGGAGAGCAAAACTTGCGTAACCTTGACTATTTTGAGAAAATACATACTCAGATTACTCCAACCAGAAAAAAAGATAAATATGACCTTAATCTGCAAGTAGAAGAAAAATCTACAGCATCTATTGGTTTTGATGTTGGTTATAATACTGCTGGTGGAGCTTTTGGACGTTTATCATTTATAGAACGTAACT
Organism: Candidatus Trichorickettsia mobilis; assembly: GCF_963422225.1. Taxonomy (NCBI): domain Bacteria; kingdom Pseudomonadati; phylum Pseudomonadota; class Alphaproteobacteria; order Rickettsiales; family Rickettsiaceae; genus Candidatus Trichorickettsia; species Candidatus Trichorickettsia mobilis. The sequence goes on along the minus strand of NZ_OY728607.1, from coordinate 992,357 downwards.
TGGTAGGCACAGGCAAATACCTGACAGCCGGTATCCAGGGGGGCAAAAGAAGCACTAGCTATTATGGTGGGTTAACGGAACCTCATTTTCTTGATCGTGATTTATCGCTAAGTGGTAATGTATTTAAAAATCATAGTGGTCGTAGTGGAGGTTTTGGTCAGGTAGAACAAAATTATACCTTGAAATCTGTAGGGTTAAAAACATCCCTTGGTTATGATATCACCGAGGATTTAACTCATGATATTGATTACTTGATTAAACAAGATAAGTTAAATGCCCCCGAAGCTTCAAGTTCACGATTTCTTACTGAACAGATGGGTAAATTTACTACCTCTGCCATTGGTCAAACTTTAACATATGATCAGACCGACAGTAGAATTATTCCTAAGAATGGTTATATCATTAGTGGTTCTCAAGAATATGCCGGTGTTGGTGGTAATAACAAATATTTAAAGCATGAGCTAGATGGAAAATATTTTAAATCTTTTAATAATAATAAGTTAACTCTTAAATTAGCTGGTAGTGCAGGCGATATTAGAGGTATTGGCGGTAAAACGGTGCGAATTTCCGATCGTTTTAATTTAGGTGATTATACTTTAAGGGGTTTTGCTTTCGGTGGAGTTGGTCCTAGAGATAAAAAAACTAAAGAAGGTCTTGGTGGACAACAATACTATAGTCTTACCACAGAACTCAATTTTCCCCTTGGATTACCGGAAGAGTTTAATGTTACTGGTGCAGTGTTTTCTGATATAGGTAGTGTTTGGGGAGTTAAACTAAATCCAAGAAGTCAATATAGACGTGATGAATTTTATAATGATAAATCAATGCGCGCCTCTGCTGGCTTTGGGATAATATGGATTACTAGAATCGCACCAATTAGGATAGATTGGGCAATACCGATAAGAAAAAAACTGTATGATGATAAACAACATTTCCATATAAAATTCTCAACACATTTTTAATATATGGTGGTTGATGCTACATGCGTCATCTGAGACGCTATTTGCTGCATAATTCAACTGGAAAAGCTATAAATTGTGAGCGTTCACGAGTTTTTAGTTGAACTATTCCACACACAAGGCGTTATCACAAGGAGCCGTTAGACCCAAAGTGATCCCAGAAATTAGCTCGAGTAATGGAGGAGGCGTAACTTTTATAAAAGACTGGATTGCTTCGATTTTTAACAAAATCTCGCAATGACGGCTTTTTCTAAAAACCATGAACGCTTATTGTAAATTTAGGGAAATAGGTATGAAATTAATAAATGAGTGATTTTACTACCAATAAAAAAACCTAATATTGCAGTACAGACGCTAAGTATCACGTACAATATTGCTAATAAATCTAAGTTTTTAGCCAGCAAATTTCCGAATTCTAATGTAAAAGAAGAAAAAGTAGTAAACCCTCCGAGAAAACCAGTGGCCAAGAATAGCCTGATGGTAGAAGCTTGAGCTGTTAAGTATAATTCTAACAACTTTTCTAATAATTCGGCTACACATCCCATCATCAAACAACCGACTATATTGATTAAAAAGATTTGCAGCGGAAAATGCACAAAGACAACTTCAGGCAACGCTCTACTGACGGCAAACCGACATATAGCCCCTAACGCCCCTCCTAATCCAACTAATAAGTACTCCGTTATTATGGGGTTCTAAGCACAAATCCCCGCCGATAAACCAACTACTCTCTACACCCTTTGAGATATAGAGTTTCAGGCTGTTTTCAAGCCCCCGCTCTGATCATTTAAAGTTCCGTCTTTTAAATGTCTTTTGTTAATATAAGTGTTGAGTGAGATATGATTCTTGTAACCAAAGAATTTTGCTATTTTTCTTATTGAAAGTCCAAGTTTTAAGAGTTCTATAATTTTGCTGGCATCTTTGTCAAACTTACTTTTTTGTAGAGTTCCAATTGGCTTACCTAGTATTTGTCCTTGAGACTTTTTGAGTGCAAGGGCATCTTTGGTACGTAAGCTAATCAGATCGCGTTCAAGATCCGAAAATAATGCAAACAAGGTAATTGTAACTTTGGAATTCATATCCTGCTTGCTGATATCAAGGTTTTGTTTAAGTATTACCACCCTGACATTTCTTGCAACTAGCGCATTGACCAGTTCTATAACTTCAGGAGTACTTCTACCAAGTCTACTAAGCTCTGTTACAATCAACATATCAGAACTAGAGAGTCTTTCTAAGACGTCTTCGATTCTCCTCTGTTTAGGAGTTTTTCTAGAAGACATTTGAATCTCAACAAACTCATTTATTTTTAAATTATTTTTTTGTGCATATTCCAATATTGCAAGTTTTTGATTATTTAATTCCTGTTTATCTGTTGAGGTACGAATATAAGCAATAATTTTGGTCATTTTTTAGCCCGTTAAGTTTTAACTCTAGTATTAGAAGAAAACTATACATAGTATATATACTATATAACATATAACGCACCTACAAAACAGCATTCTCTTAACGGTCGATTTATCCTATACAAAAAGTTATAATTTTATGGTTACAGGTTATAAACGTATCAAAATTTTAAGCGAAGCTGAAATCAATGATCTTTATTCTTTGCCAAAATTTACATTAGAAGAAAAGATTGTTTTCTTTACTTTAAATAAGAAAGAGAGACAGTTTGTTGAAAAAATTCCTGATATTTCTTCTAAAGTTTATGCAATATTACAACTTGGCTATTTTAAAGCCAAAGGTCGGTTATTTTCTTTTAATTACGAAGATGTCCAACAAGACTTAGATTATGTATTGACTCAGTATTTTACTATCCAAAATAAACACAAAAGTATATTGCTGAAGGCAAAAAAAGAGGAAACTAATAAGAAGATTCTTGCTTTACTAAATTTTAGAGATTTCAACGATAAGGCACACAAAGAGCTTGTAGAACAAGCTCTACTTTTAGCTCGTATTCATGCAAATCATCTAGATATTTTTAGGGAACTATTGTCTCAGATTCAGATAAGACAAATCACATTGCCAAGTTATACTATATTACAGGGCATCATAAGTTTAGCAATCAGCATCGAATTTAAACGTATAGACAATATCCTTACGAGTAATATATCTCAAGCCTTTGAGACCTTTTTGTCAAATATGACTCAATCAGGTTCTACAGTAAATTTATCAATACTCAAGATAGAACCAAAGAATTTTAAATATTTAGAGCTCAAAGCAGAATGTGCTAAGTCTCTTACGTATTCAGAATATTATAAACTATCTAAACAGCTAATAGATAAACTTGAAATATCACCTAAATGCATTAGGTACTATGCTGGTATTGCAGATGAATACAATATTTACAGATTAGAAAAACTTAGCAGGCCTCTTATAAAACTATGTTTGCTATGTTACATTAATCAGAGATACAAAGAAATCATCAATAATTTATAGTATAGGAATTTCAAAAATTTTACCAAAAATATTTTTTTGAAAATTTTAAAATTTTCTTTAAAAATTTGGTTGTTAAATTGTGATATTAGAAATTATTGACACTTGTATAAAAATCTTCTCTTAAAATCTATCTCAAAATAGGCCAATTTTTTAAAATTATATTAACGTGGCGTGAAGCAACGGTTCACCATATGAATATCACCGAGGCGTTCACAATAATTCATTGATCTTCACTAATAACAAGGGTGGAGATAAACCGTAATAAACCTGTCTCAGGCTCATAAATTGATTACAGTTTGGACAAGATAACGGATCTTTTTTAAAGTTTAACCAAATCATTAATCTCCAGTTCAATGACTTGATTTTCTTAGGTATAATTTGGTTTATCGCCTTATATACAATAGGTAGTTGTATTCCTCTAGTTCTGTTAGATAAAAAGCCGTAGTACCTTATTATTCGAAAATAACGATCGGGTATGTGCATAATCAGGCTAGATATAAACTGCAGTACAGGCATTGTGACGTGATCAATCGTGTTATTGTAGTGGTCAAGAAATCTAAACGTTACTTGCAGTCCATCATATTCCTCTATTCTTGCCTCAGAAATAGGAGGTCGTTTTATATATCGCCCTAAATAGTTTATGTTGCGTTTATGATCGTCTGATGGTTTTTGCAAATAAACATACCAACTGATTTCATATAGGCCGATCATCCAGTTGTTAAAATCGCCATCATTTTGATATTTCGACGGTAATTTCAAATTACTTGAGGCGTATTCTGAGCGAAATAACTCAAGAATTCTATGTCTCCACATTTTTTTAATAGGCTCGGCAGGGAAAAATAATTTACGCCAATTACCCTTGCTATCTATACCGCCGCAAGTAACCGATAAATGGATATGAACATTACGTTTTAAATCTCTACCGAAGGTGTGCAGGGCAGTAAATATAGCGACTACAATCTTTTTCTTTGTTGCTATTTCCTTAATAATTCCGGCGGCAACAGCAGAAATTAATCCAAACAGATTGCGATTAAGCCAAAATATTGGCCATAATGAGTCGGGCATTGTAAATGTAATGTGCTGCCAACGTGTCTTTGGTAGAACATTGGTAGCTTTACTTATCCATTGATCTGTTTGCTTCTTACCGCAACGAGAACAAAATCTACCTTTACAACTAAATACTACTGATTTACCGTGATCACATGTAGGGCAGCTATAACTCTTAAATCCTAAATATTTCGTTCCGCACAATATAACTTTAGTAACGTTAAAGATAATACCATACCTCAGCTCGCTATATTTTTCAGTGAAATCGACGCCAATTACCCCGATCAAGAAAAATATGTTTTATAGAGATTCCTTTACCGATTATTTCCATCTTTTACTCTGATTATTTGTAATGACTTGCATATTACCTTTGATAACAGAAGTTGGCAAGAGATGTAAAAAGCTAAGCTGCCACCGATAGGTGGCTTATCTTGCTGATATACTGGAATATGCTCAGAGTAGACAACAGCTACTACCAGCAAAAAAGCGTAGCAGTTGTTCACCTACGCGAACTCATCTAGAGCATATAGCTTAAGGCTTAGTTTAATGAGAAATTTTTTACGATTATTATTAATATAAACTTTATAATAAATACTATAACTTGTATTCTATAAAAAAATTAAGTTCTAAAAATGACACAGCTTAACATTACTCAAGATGAAGCTGATTCTCTTTTTAAAATGGAAAAAATCAAAATAGATGACAATCCTTGGGGTCTCCCAGATCTTGGTGGTAAAATAGAAGTGCCTTTAATATCTGTTGATAAAAGAGAACATTTTATGCTTGATATTAGTAGAGGGAAAATAAATCTTAAGCGGCAGAAATATCAAAATCGAGCTAGAGATGCTATAATACTCGCACGTCTTGATCTTGGAAGCCCTCACAGGAATCCTAATGGTGAAGAAATAGGTATTCCACATTTACACTTATATAGAGAAGGATATGGTGATAAGTGGGCATTTACCATTCCAGATAATATTTTTCAGGATATAAATGATTTTTGGCAAACTTTACATGACTTTATGCGATATTGCAAAATTATTGAAGTACCAAATTTTAGCAAAGGGTTATTCTCATGACCTTAAATATAGAACATCTTTTGAATGATTACTATAGATGGTTAAAAGATAAAACAGCCTGGAAAGAATTAAAAGATTGGGTTGAGATCACTACTCCTTATCTTGATTGTCATAACGATTACATTCAAATTTATCTAAAGCAGGAAGGAGATAGTTATATTCTTACTGATGATAGCTGGACTATTGATGATTTAGAACAGTCTGGCTGTATATTGGATTCTGATAAACGACAAAAATTTCTGGAAGTAACTCTTAATGGTTTTGGTGTACATAAAAATAATAATGAAATGTTTGTTAAAACCAATCACCAAATTTTGCTTTAAATAAACATAATCTTATTCAAGCAATTCTTGCTGTTAACGATATGTTTTACCTGGCTAGACCTAATATTGTTGCGTTATTTTATGAAAATGTGCAAATGTGGCTGGATAGTTATGATATCCGATATTCTGAAAGGGTTGCATTTTTAGGTCAATCTGGTTATCTTAGGCACTTTGATTTTCTTATTCCAAAATCAAAATATGCCCCTGAACGTATGATTCAGGTAGTGAATACTCCCAATAAAAATAAAGCGACCAGTATTATGGGAGATTGGTTTGATACCAGAGAAGTTCGTGCGCCTGATGCCAAGGCATATACGTTTATAAATGATAGTGAAAAACCTATTTCTGAAAATTTTCAGGATGCTTTAAAAAATTATCAGATTATTCCTGTACCATGGAGTAAAAGAGATGATTTTAAGAATGACTTAGTGGCATAGTTAATAGAACCTGGGATTCTATTAACTTAAATAATACTCAAAAAAGTAGAAACACGACATTTCTGTATTGCCCATAACCTGACATTTTAACTTTGCGTTGACACCACTTGATTGCCATAGAGCAGCCGGTTGATACCTCAACTGCAACAGGTAAAGCATTCTTTGATATGCTCGGCGTCTTCGCTGAGTTTGAAACTAACTTGCGCCGTGAACGACAAGCTGACGGTATTGCTGCGGCAAAAAGCAAGGGTATTTATAAGGGTAGGCCGCCGTCCATTGATCAGTAATAAGAGAACATCTGCTCGAGGGTAAGCGCCCTACTCAAATTGCCAAAGATTTAGAAATATCACGAGGTATGGTTTATAAGGTAAAACAAATTAATAAGTAGCACACCTAACTTCGAATGATGGCAGAGCTCTAGATGATTATAATCAACTCTTAAAAGGGAAAATGAGAAAATTAAACTATTATCTATTATGGGTCTTTATTTTTCAATTGATAGGTTTCGGCCTAGGTCAAATAAGCAAGGCTAATCTGGAATGGTATGATTCTATTACTAAATCTTCTTTTACCCCGCCAAATCTAGCGTTTCCTATAGTCTGGAATCTGTTATATATTTTACTAGCTTTATTAGGGGCTTACCTCTGGTCTAACAGAAAAGTACCGGCTTTATCTCACCTCTTAATATCTTATTTTAGCCAATTAGTATTTAATTGGCTGTGGACTCCAGTCTTTTTTGGCTTGCACTTAACGTATTGGTCTCTCGTAATTATTATAATAATATTTTTTATAACTCTATGTATAATCCTTAAATCATGGTGCAATTACCGACTAATAGCATATACTTTAATTCCTTATATAGTGTGGGTGAGCTTTGCTGGTTATCTAAATTTGATAATATGTAAAGCCAATATCTAATTATTTAGAAATAATTTACATATATTATGTAATGAAACATATAAAGAAATGACAAGTAAAACTACTATATGAGCTTAATAATCCAATGGTTCCGTCAAGATTTAAGAATATCTGATAACCCTGCTTTATTTGCAGCTGCGAATAAAGGGGAAATTCTTCCTATATATATACTTGATAACGAAAACGCCGGTAAATATAAAATTGGTTCTGCTAGCCGTATATGGTTACATCATTCTTTAGAAAAACTCAACGAATCTTTAGAGTATAAATTACGTATTTTCACAGGCGATGCTAAAGAAGTTATTGCTCAGCTTTTACAAAAACATAATATCTCGGCAGTATACTGGAATCGTTGTTACGAACCTTGGCGAATCAAGCGTGACCAAGCTATCAAAGAAATGCTAAAACGATTAGGGGTTGAAGCTCATAGTTTTAATGGATCCTTGTTAATAGAACCATGGGAGCTACTTAAAGAAGATGATAGTTTTTATAAAGTATTTACTCCGTTTTATAAAAAGGCTTATTTAAAAGGTTTTCTTACCGGCAACCCAATTAGTAAACCATATAAATTAATGATATCTAACCAAAGGATAGAATGTTTAGACCTAGACTCTCTAAAATTATTACCAACATCAACCTGGAGCGAGGGAGTAATATCTCATTGGCAAATAGGGGAAGAAGCGGCTTATAAGAAGCTAGAATATTTTTTACAAAACGGCATTAATGATTATAAAGAAGGAAGAGATTTTCCTGATAAACAAAATGTTTCTTATCTTTCTCCCCATCTACATTTTGGAGAACTTTCACCACGGCAAATCGTTTACAATATTCACAACAAAGTAAGCAATAGAAATCTAGAACATTTTCTACGTGAAATAACCTGGCGGGAATTTTCTTATTATCTACTATACCATTTTCCTGAATTGCCGGACAAAAACTTTCAATCTAAGTTTGATTATTTTCCTTGGAGAGATCAAACAACTTTATTAAGTGCATGGCAAAAAGGAGAAACTGGATATCCTATTGTAGACGCTGGAATGCGTGAACTTTGGCAAACCGGCTATATGCATAATCGTGTTCGTATGATTGTTGGCTCTTTCTTAGTTAAAAATTTACTTTTACCCTGGCATCATGGAAGAGACTGGTTTTGGGACTGCTTATTAGATGCCGACCTTGCCAATAATAGTGCTAGTTGGCAGTGGGTTGCAGGTTCTGGCGTTGATGCTGCTCCATATTTTCGAATATTTAACTCAACATTACAGGGAAAGAAATTTGATCCGGAAGGGAGTTATATATTCCGCTTTATCCCTGAATTAAATAAATTGCCGAAACAATTTCTTTTTAATATCTGGGAAGCACCAAGCTCTGTCTTAAAAAAAGCAGGAATTACATTAGGACAGAATTATCCCAACCCTATAATTGACCTGAAATATTCAAGAGAGAAAGCTCTACAAGCTTATAACAGCATTAAATAGTTGGAAAGTTGTAAGTGGTCGATGCATCTACATTAGACCTCTTTCGAAACTCATTTACCAAGCTCCCAATTATATAAACCAGCAATTAAATTGAACCTAAGACCAAATCTTTTGCGTCTATTTCGATATTTATCAGCAATTATTTTAAAACGCTTTAACATACCGATAACATTTTCATTTAATACTCTCAGGACTTACGCAAATCGCACGACAGGGCTCTTTAATTCCTGGATTAAATAGTTCCTTAATAACCCGCTCTTTAGCTGATATACGGTGCTAGAAGCAGCATTTGCAGCTTTTTTCAAACAATTCCAGACCATGATAGCGCAAGCTATATGATTTCTCTGTATTCTTCCTATTCTACATTGGCACTTTTCAATACCGGTGACTTGCTTGACTTCACGATGAAATTCCTCAATCTTCCACCTGAAGCCATACTCTTGTTGTACAGCATCAAGCGAATTTTGAGCCATGTCGTTTGTGACGACATAGTCAGTTCTGTTGGTAGAAACAGTTACTCTGAATAATTTCACTTTATGATCTTTAGGAAATTTATGAATCTTGATAATCTTACCGTTGCTAATATCATCAGTACTCCAATCCAAAGAATCAACTCTACAGTAAGCCTTATTACCGTTGCTATCGTCTACTAAACGATTACTTTTGATAGGACAATAGTAATATTTACCGATAGTTTCTATTTGAAGTAGAATCGAGGTTGTCGCATACCAACTATCCATAAGTACTGTGTTAAATGCAACCTTTTTGCTATAATGAGCATTACGCAGCATTTCTTTAACGTGATCTATTTTAGTTAAACCGTCTTTATCGGGATTGAATATCCTATAATCTATTATCCAAAACTTATTCTCTTTAGGATTAACATAAACACAGGTCACAATACCTATGCCTTTTATTACTTCCTTGGCATTGCCGCTATATTGATACCTGACTTCATCTATATTATTCGAGTAACTTTTATCTAATACGCTATCGTCAAATAGCAACTTGCCGTTAGCGCTGAAGATAATCTCTTCTTTACCGTGTTCCCATATTAATCTTGGTGATAATTTAGCATTCGCTAGATATCTTCTGACCCTGTCGTCGCTTAAACCTTCTACATGATCAGCAAAATTTGTAATAGTATAATTTGTCTGGCTCGATAATAAATACTGACAATAATCTATTCTTGTAGTCATCTTATACTCACAATCTAAATTACATTATACTCCCATAATATCTCGATTCTTATCTAATTTCATTAGTCTTGCGGAAGTCCTGACTCTGTCACTTGCTAAACTTCTATTATTTTTCTTATCTTCTTTAGTTAAAGCATTCTTTTTACTCTTTTTCTTTGGTAGCTCAGAATTTGTATGAATCTTCTGTAAGCCTTGATAACCAGTATCAGTAATCACTTTAACCTCAGGCAGTATATGGGTTCTTGATTCTTTAAATAATTTAAAATCATGACGCTTACCATTGGAAAAAGAAGTGCATATGACTCGTTTGCTTTTCTTATCTACTACTATTTGAGTCTTTAACGTATGTCTTTTCTTTTTACCTGAGTAATAGTATTTCTGTTTTTTTGGGGTCGCTCTATAGGGCTTTCTGTAGCATCTATTAAAACTAATTCATACTCCATACCGCTTTTAACTAGAGCCTTCTTACCTGGAAGAGCAAAATCCGGATGTTTTATTAGAGTGTCTTCAACAAAACGAATTGTTTTAAATGCACTGCTTTCGCTAACTCCATAATTCTTAGCTATATGAAAATAGGTACGGTATTCCCTTAAATATTCAAGTGTCATTAATAGGCTGTCTTCCATACTAAGACTAGCTCTTCTGCCACCTTGGTACCTCCTATTTATTTGTTTCTCTGTCTTTAAAATCCCTACCATCTTTTCAAATGTACTATTTCTTACCCCTGTTAATCTTCTAAAATGCTCTTCCGATAAAATGCTTAAATTTTTATATCTCATATAGTTCTAAATTAAGTAAATTCGACTTTATAACATATTTAGTCCAGTTTCGAAAGAGGTCTATTACAAAAAAGGTTGCTTGATAAAAAACAGCACTATTGAAACTTAAGCAACAGAGAGAGATTAATTATTGATGTTTATATAGCTAAACCTCTATAAAACGGTTATAATCAAAGGGTATAATTAAAATAATTGTTATGACATATTCGATAGATTTTAGAAAGAAAGTACTGGCTATCAAAGAAAAAGAGAAGATGAGTTTTGAATCAATATCAAAACGTTTTGGAGTAGGAAAAAACACGGTATTTGTATGGACTAAAAAAATATCTCCTCTAAAGAATAGGAATAGAGCTTCGAAAAAAATACCGATTGATAAATTGAGAGAAGACGTGGTGCAATATAGTGACGCGTATCAATATGAAAGAGCTGAGCGGTTAGGAGTGAGTAAATCTGGAATACAAAAAGCATTAAAGAAGTTGAACATTACGTATAAAAAAAGCTTTAAAACATCCGAAGGCAAAAGAAGAAGAGAGGTTAGAATTTCAGAATAAGATAAAAAAGTACGAGGCAGAGGAAAAAGTTATTGTCTTTACCGATGAGAGCGGGTTTGTCCATAGCGCGCCTAGAACTCACGGATATTCGGCAAAAGGCAAGAGGTGTTATGGTGTTCATGATTGGCATCCGTCAAAAAGAACTAATGTTATAGGGGCATTAGTAGGTAAATCGCTGCTAACCGTGTCAATTTTTGACGGCAATGTTAATACAGTTATTTTTAACAGCTGGGTAGAACAAGATTTAATACCGAAATTACCTAATAATTCCGTGGTTGTGACAGACAATGCAAGTTTCCATAAAAGTCCGTATTTAAAAACTATGATAGAAAAAGCTGGTCATATATTGGAGTACTTACCGCCTTATTCTCCTGATTTGAATCCTATTGAACCAAAATGGGCTCAAGCTAAATCTAGAAGAAGGAAATATCGCTGTGACGTAGACACTCTGTTTGAAAAGTACATGTTATAACCGTTTTATAGGGGTTTAGCTATAGTAATAACACAGAACTGTTCAGACATAGGTAGTAGATTCTGGTTTACTACAATATCTCTAATGGGAGTGTTCGGTGAACTGTGTCATTTTAAAAATCATCTCCTAAATTTTAGTCTGTCTGGGAAATAAATATCCAGCTGAGAAATTGCCAAAGCCCAATTTGGTACCGGCATATTCCATTTAGCTGTAATTTGTTTTATAGCGCAAAACATCAATTTAAACAAGGCGTTTTCTGATGTGAATGAGCCTTTAGTTTTGGTATATTTTCTGACTTGACGATGAAAACCCTCTATAGGGTTGGTAGTATAAATCAGCCTCCTTACCTCGTTCGAGTACTTAAAATAAGTGGTTAAATTATCCCAATTTTGTTGCCAGGATTTTATAACCATTGGATATTTTTTACCCCATTTTTCGTCAAGTTGTAATAGATTATACTCAGCAGAATCCTTACTTGCTGCCTGATAGACAGTTTTTAAATCTACCATGAATTCTTTTTGGTTCTTACTGGCAACATTTTTTAATGAATTACGAATTTGGTGTACTATGCAAAGCTGTACTTCAGTTCTAGGAAATGCCGTACTGATCGCTTCCGGAAAACCTTTGAGACCATCTATGCAGGCAATCAATATATCTTCAATTCCTCGTGCTTTTAAATCATTTAATACTGAAAGCCAGAAATGCGCTCCTTCTGATTCAGCGGGATAAAATCCCAGTATCTCTTTATATCCTGAACTGTTGATGCCCATAATATTATAGAGTACTTTAGTGATGACTTTATTATCCTGCTTTACTTTAAAAAACATTGCATCTAAAAACATCACTGCATATACCGATTCAAGCGGTCTTGCTCGCCATTCATTTAGCATTGGCACTAGTTTATCAGTTACACTAGAGATAGTAGCTGCCGATACTTCTACCCCATAAATTTCTTGTAAGTGATTAGCTATCCCATCATAGGATGTCCCAAGACCGTAAAGGGCTAGTATTTTATTATCAAGTTCCTCATTTAATATTGTTTGGCGTTTTTTAATTAATTGTGGTTCAAAACTACCGTTGCGATCTCTGGGTACTTCAAGTTCAAAGGCACCACTACCAGTTCTCATAGTTTTAGTAGCAACGCCATTTCTGCGGTTGCCGCCTTGCTCAAGCGTCTCTTCTTCTAAATGAGAATCCATCTCACCTTGCAAAGCTATTTGTGTTAAGTCTTTAACTAAATTTGTTAACAGCCCACCTTTACCAAGTAATGGTTTGCCTTGATAGAGACCCCTAACAATCTCGGCTAACGCCTCATTTTGTGTCGAAGGTAAATTTGTTACTTGCTGCGCTAAACTAACTTCAGTTAAATTATTACTGTTTATATTCTTCTTCATGTCAAACTCTCTGCTTTCTGTACAGTTTATAAAGATAAATTACTTATTAATTTATCTTTATCCTGAATCGGTTGCAAAGATAATTTTTTATCATTAAAAAATTATCTTTCTAGGTTTGACACAGTTTGTTGAACGTCCTCTCTCTAATGGATTCAGCAGTATCTACACCACCGATTTCTCGAGTTAATGTTACTTGAACATCTTTAGATTCTAGGTACTCTGCCAACATTTTTGCTTGAGTAGATTTTCCGCTGCCCTCTATTCCTTCAAAGCTGATGAACTTACCTTTATAGTTTGATTGTTGGTTTGCTGTATTATTAGTTGTTTTTATCATAGTACCCTGTGCTTAGGTTAAGGTTGTTCTAGCAGCGCCCTTAAAAAAGGCTTGCCTTTTTCTTTCAAGCGCAAAAGCGAAGCATTAATAAAAAATCAATGCGTTTACAGCGTAAGCGTGCATTGATTTTTTATTAATACTTTGCTAATTCTTGATTTTTATATATTGCTTACTTTACTTCTTTCAAATTATTAATTTGATACATAAACTTATTGTTATTCTCTAGCTTATAAGGCTTACCTATGCTATACTAGAGCCATGTTTATATACAGTAAAATAAGTTAATTATGAATAGAATTTCGCCGCGCGTGGATGTCGCGTTCAAGAAAATTTTCGGAGTAGAAGAGAATAAAGACCTGCTTATTTCTCTAATAAATTCTATCGTATCCAACGAAGACCAAGTAGTCGATTTAACTCTACTTAACCCATACAATCCACAAAACTTTTACCGAGATAAGTTATCGGTGCTAGACATTAAAGCAAAAGGTATTGACGGTAAAAGATTTAATATTGAAATTCAAATTAGTGACGAAGCAGATTACGATAAAAGAGCTTTATATTACTGGGCTAAATTATATACCGAACAGTTAAGAGTAGCCGAAGACTATTCTTTGCTTTCTAAAGCTATAGGTATCCATATCCTTAATTTTGTTTCAATTCCTGATGCAGCCAAGTATCATAACGTGTTTCATATTACCGAAAAAGATAGCGGCTTACTCTACTTTAAAGATTTAGAGCTTCATACTATTGAGCTTAAGAAATTCACCGATAACTCTAATGAAGAATTATCTGATATAATCGTAAAAGTAAAAAACTCCCTCGACGTATGGCTAGCATTTCTAACGAGAAATGATTTATTAAGAACCGATAACTTGCCTAAAATATTAGACAATCCTGAGCTTAAAAAAGCTATCAACGTGCTGGAAGTGATGAACTTTACCGATGCTGAGAGAGAAGCTTATGAAGAGCACCTTAAGTGGCTTAGAATAGAAGCTAATAGTCTAAAAAAATATGGAGAAAAGGCTAGAGCTGAAGGTAGGGCTGAAGAAAAGATCGTAATAGCCAAAAATTTGCTTAAGTCAGGATTAACAAATGATTTGATTGCTGCTTCTACCGGCTTAACTATAGAAGAAATTAACAAACTTAAAGACTAAGAAGGTATTATGACTGATGAAGCTGTAGTAGAAGTACTTAAGATCGTACTTGCTGATAATTATGCTTTGTATTTAAAAACTCAAAACTATCACTGGAATGTTGAGAGCTCAAATTTTAGAGAACTTCATTTATTATTCGAAGAGCAGTACATTGATCTTGCAAAAGCTATTGACACAGTAGCTGAACTTATTAGGGGGTTAGGTAAGAAAGCCCCGGCTACGTTTGAAGCTTATATAAAAAATACTTCTATTAAATCCGGCGATGAAAATATCTCTGCACAGCAGATGATTGAAGAATTAGCAGCCGATCAGACAGTAATCCAAAAAACTTTACAACAAGCACTTGAAATAGCTCAAAAGGCAGGAGATGAGGTAGTAGCCGATTTTATGATCGAACGCTTAACATTTCATCGTAAAGCCGCATGGATGTTAAACAGCAGCATATAACACTATTTCTACGTATTGATGTCATTATGAGTATACTTCACGTAGACCAGCAAACCCCGGTCTATTTTAAGGCGTTGTACAATTTATAACAGACCATTATTATAAAACCAATTATAATAGACTGTTAATTATTTGCGACTAAAAACTAAAAACAAAATTTGTTTTGAAATCATAAAGGACTGAAACATTTATAAATTCTGTTCTACTCCTTGAATCTTCAATCAAAATACGAAGCAATGTCATTAGTAGTTTTTTTCTTCAAAATTATATAAAGACTAAAGAAATATGAGAATATTCACTGTCGGATACAGCTTATGAAAATATTGAAAACTCTCCTTGTTTTCTTTTTTACTTTAAGCCTAACCACATTTGCAAAATCTAAAGAGCCTAATATGAACCCTTTATTAACCCACGGTGAACTGCCTGATTTTAACGAAATCAAACCAGAGCATTTTGCTCCTGCTATCGATGAATTAATAAAATCTTTTAAAAACACGCTAAACAGCGTCAGTAAGGTAACAAAGCCTGTATGGACTAATACTATACAAAGGTTAGATGAAGAAGGAGCAAGATTAGGTTTTGCCAAAAACGTGATTAGCCATCTTAATGCTGTAAACAATATAGACGAGCTACGAAACGCCTACGAGGTAATATTACCAAAACTCTCTGATTTTTATACTGACTTAAGCCAAAACAAAGAATTATATGACTTATTTCAAAATCTTAGAAACAGCACGGAATTTAACTCTTACAATGATGCACAAAAAACTAGCATAGATAACGCTATCAGAAACTTCAAAGATGCGGGCATAGATTTAAATATAGAGAAGAAAGCTCGCCTTAAAGAAATAAACAGTGCTTTAAGCGAACTTAGTAATAATTTCTCTAAAAACGTAATAGATGCTACGCAAAGTTGGTCGTATCATATTACTACTGAAAAAAAAGTTCTGCTTGATGGTTTACCGAAACATATTATCGAGGCAGCTATTGCTAAAGCCAAAACAGATGGCAAAGACGGATGGGTGCTGACATTAGATTATCCATGCTATGAAGCAGTTATGTCCTACGCTAAAGATCGGGATTTAAGAGAGATCTTTTACCGTGCATATAATACTCGCGCTTCACAGGAAGCAGAAGCAAAGCAATTCGATAATAGTGATTTAATAGATAAAATTCTAGCATTGCGGCAAGAGAAAGCTCAGTTAATTGGCTATAAAAATTATGCTGAATATTCCCTCTCCCCTAAGATGGCTGACACGACTAAAGAAGTAATGGATTTCTTGAAAGATCTTGCTGATCGCTTAAAACCCCAAGGTATTCGAGAGATTGCAAGCCTTAAGCTGTTTGCACAAGAACATGATGGTATCACCAATTTTTCACCTTGGGATTATACCTATTACTCAGCTTGTTATAAAAAAATACATTTCAACTTTTCTGAAGAAGATTTAAGACCATATTTTTCAGAAGATAAGGTTTTTAAAGGTTTATTTAATTTGGTGAATCGCTTATACGACATTAACATCAAGGAAGTAGAGGATTTCAGTAAATGGGATGAATCTGTCAGACTATTTGAAATTTATGACAATAAGCAGAATTTAAGAGGCAAATTTTACGTTGATTTATTTACTAGAAATTTCAAGCAAAGCGGCGCCTGGCAGTCTGGCCTTGTCTCAAGAATGAAATATAGTGGTTTAATGCAAATACCAGTTGCTTTCTTGGTAACCAATTTCCCTCCATCAAACAGTAGTAAGCCGGCTTTACTTTCTCATAACGAAATTAAAACTTTGTTCCATGAATTTGGACACATGCTACACCATACACTGACAACGGTTGATTACCCTAGCGTAGCAGGAACAAATGTGCCATGGGACGCTGTAGAATTACCAAGTCAATTTATGGAAAATTGGACTTATGTATGGGAGGTTGTTGAATCTATGTCAGGGCATGTTGAAACTGGTAAGCCTTTACCTAGAAGTGAGTTCGATAAATTGATTGCAGTTAAAAACTATAATTCCGCAATAACAATGCTAAGACAACTAGAGTTTGCTCTATTTGATTTTAGAATTCACATGCATGGAAGTAAGGATTCAGAAAAAACCGTTGGGCAAGTGCTAGAGGATGTTAGGAGCGAAGTGTCTGTGTTACCGCCTCCTAGCTACAATCGTTTCCAAAATAGTTTCTCGCTTATTTTTGCTGGTGGTTATGCTGCTGGTTATTATAGCTATAAATGGGCTGAGGTACTATCTAGCGATGCGTTTAGTAAGTTTGAAGAAGATGGGATATGGAATAAAAAAACGGGTCAATTATTCCTAAAGAGTATATTAGAGCAAGGTGGCTCTCGTAAACCTATCGATTTGTTTATAGAATTTCGAGGGAGAAAACCAAAAGTAGATGCCTTGCTGAAATATAGTGGGATAGAGTAATGACTTTGATACTGATTTGGATGAGATAATCAAAAAATACGTATTTTTCTATTGTATTAAATAAAATTGCTAGAACTACCGAACTTAAAGACTCTACTATCACTCCTATTTTAGCTAAACTCTGAGTTGCAGAATCCGGGAATGCTAATAAACCTACAAATAGGCTCATAGTAAAGCCCTATCCCACAGAAAACCGAGATTATATAAACATGAGTAAACTTAACTATTCGGCCTCCGGTGACGGTAGCTCTATTTTTCTGGCAACTCGTTCCCTTTTTACTTTTGTAGTTGTCACTTTATTTGTTTTAGTCTATGATGTGATGGATAAAACCATAAAATATTGTGGTTCTTAACATTAATAGTTCCTCTTCTAATGAAAAACTGGGGCAAGGTCAAATATTTTACTTATATCTAAAACTTAAGTTTAGCCGGCTCAATTACTCTATCTTTAAACTCAGGAAAATCATGATAGCGTAGTTTTTTTGAAATAATCGGTTGCTCATTATCTGTAATTATAATCTGCTCATCTAGGCCTATACTCATAACAGTTTGCCACGATATAGAAACCTCTTTTTTTACCCTATCTATAGCTAGATTTGATACAAAATTCGCAGTATCAATATTATTTGCTGTAAAAGCAACTTTAAAAGTAGAATTTGATAAAAGACTATTTGCCCCCTTCTCGCAATAGCTAGCTTTAACATCGTTTAAATTCTGAGCTATCATTAGTAATCTAACCTTGTACCCTCTAAAATATGGAATAGAATCAGTAAATATATCCATTTTCCCAAGAGTTGGAAACTCATCTAATATAAACAAAACGCCATGAGTATCTTTTTCACTATTTGAAGACGCACAAAAGCTTTGTGCTATATGTTGGTAAAAAAATTGCATCAAAGGACGAAGCCTCTTTATATCCGCAGGATGCAGCCCCACATAAAGAGTAGCTTTTTCTTTTCTAAAATCAGCAGGATTAAAATCTGATTTAGATGTTGCATAATCTATTAATGGATTGCCCCAGAGTTCAATATGAGACGCAAGAGAGCTAGTAATATGAGTGCGTTCATCTTTCTCTTTATTTAAAAAATTATTTATCAAATCTAGGCCTGCATTAGATATTTTTAGTTTTAAAGCCGCTGTTAATTCTTCAGACACGTTTCCCATAAGAATTCTGTAAATTTCTCCGAATGACTTAGTTTTCTCAAGAGAAGCCATAATATATAAAACAATAGCGATAAATAAATTTCTAATCTCTGCATGGCAAGAATGACAATGATCAGGTAGCAGTATATGAGCAATTTTTTGAATATCATTAAACATTTGATCAGAGTTTTTGCTGATAAAATCCAAAGGATTATAGCAATGGGTTTTGCCTTCTGGATTTAATGGCTCAAACATATAAATTGCTTGCCCTTGTGAAGCTCTCCAACCGCTTGTTATAACATAATTTTCCATTTTGATATCATGAACAATTACCGATTCCTGTGAAGATAATAAATTTGGTAATACAAAACTCACGCCTTTACCGCTACCAGTTGGAGCCATTAAAAAAATATGTTGATAACCTGCAACCCTGTAAAAATTATTCTTTTCATCAACCCCAATAATTAGCCCGTCTGTGTTTCTTAGAAAATTATCATCAGCCATAATATACTCTCGGATTATTAATATAATATTTAGATTGTAGCATATTTTTAACTTTATATTCTATTGCTTTTATTTCTTCGTATCAAATACTACCTTTGTTAACACCGTCTAATGTCTTCTATTTTATTTTACAGGAGATTTGCCAATAATTTCATTATATGCTTCTTGAGAATCAGCAAGCGAGAGTTTTGAGTGTATCTCTAGCGATTGCCTAGATTCATGCCCAGAATAAGGCTATAATGGTACCCAGAAACTGGACTACTAAAATTGTAAATTGAGATATAATTTCAAGACAAAAAAAAGGAAATTATATATCTAAAAAAGCAAAGCAATATAGTGCAACAGAAAAAACGAAAATTGTTTTAGAAGCAATACAAGCTGAAATGACGATAGCTCAAATTAGCAGCAAATACGGTGTTCATGCAACGCAAATACAAGTGTGGAAAAAAGAAGTATAGAAAATTTAGTCAGCGGTTTTCAAATTAAGCCGGCAACAAAGGATCCGAACAATCAAGAATTGATAAAATAATTATATGAACAAATAGGTCAGTTAAGCGTTGAGCGTGACTGGCTAAAAAATCTGCATTGTTTGGACTTGGAAATTAGAAAAAATATGATTGACAAAGATTGCAGCAATTTAAATATTGCTAGGCAATGTGATCTACTTTTAATTAATTGAAAATTCAAAGCTTAATAAATGATCGAAATGAGCTATACAAAGATCCAGCTATCCTTGATGTAGCTTTAAAAATGCAAGAGAAGCAAATTCAAGACATGATAAACACAGCCATTCCAAACTATGGATAAAGGAAATTCGCAACAAACAAAATTATACCGCCCCAAGAACAAGCACAACAAATGATCCAAAAATTTAGCCATTCTACTATTGCTGAAAGAGCCCAGATATCTCCTAGCAATTCTCCAAAAAACCTCCCTCTTAACAAAGGACAACAATTCCAAAAATACTGAGTATTTGGAGTCTACTTCAAATACCCATACACCCTACTCGCTATCTTACGTGTATCTAGAGTACATTTAACTTTTTATATACAGTTCTGTACACCTGTCTTAGATTATAAATATCCATATTGCACTTTTTTCTTTTAAAAGTAATCTATATAATTTATATCTTACTTTAATGATTATACTTTACTTTTTATTATAGTTTTACAAAATAGATGCATGTTGTAAATACTTGCGTTTATGTGTATATTGTTATAATATCTTCACTATAAATATAATATGTTTTATCTATATGTATGTAAGCACGGTAACAATATCCTCTAAAGGGCAAATAGTTCTACCTAAAAAAGTTCGTAACGCTCTTAATACTAATATCATATCTTTAATTATTAATGATCAGAATCAAGTTCTAATTACTCCAATACATGAGTTGGGTAGTAGTCTTGCTTCTTATTCCAAAGATACAGATCTATCTTTGGAGGAAATAAGAGAAAAGGCTTGGAAAAATACTATTTTAGCTAAGACTAATGATTTTACGAGTGAAGAATGAAATATTATTGTGATACTAATTTTGTTGTTCGTTACCTATTAGGAGATAACAAAGAAATGTTAGCAAAAACTAAAGAGGTTTTTACACAAGTACAAACCGGTAAAATATTTTTAATTCTTGAGCAAACAGTTTTTACCGAAATAGTTTTTGTCCTGTCATCATTTTATAAAGTTCCTAAAAATAAAATATCAGAAATATTATCTGAACTTCTCGCTTACAAGGGAGTTGTTTGTGAAGATAAAGCATCATTATTACTAGCTCTTGATCTTTATCATAAACAGAATCTGCATATAGTAGATTGTTTGCTTATTGCGAAAGCAGGGCTGGCTGGTCTAGATATTCTTTCTTTTGACCAAAAATTGATGAACGTTAGTAACAAAAAGGATAGGCTTTAAACTATGGCCAGAAAAACAGTAGGTTATATTAGGGTAAGTCACTTTGACCAAAATCCAGAGAGGCAGTTAGAAGGCATTAAGTTAGACAAAAAGTTTATAGATAAAGCTTCTGGTAAGGATACCAACCGCCCTGCTCTAGAAGAACTAATCGGCTATGTACGGGAAGATGATATAATTATCGTTCATTCTATGGATAGATTAGCACGTAACCTTGATGACCTTAGAAAGATTGTAAAAACACTCACCTCACAAAACATACAAATTAAATTCATTAGACCTCTTTCGAAACTCATTTACCAAGCTCCCAATTATATAAACCAGCAATTAAATTGAACCTAAGACCAAATCTTTTGCGTCTATTTCGATGCAATTATTTTAAAACGCTTTAACATAATTTATCACCGATAACATTTTCATTTAATACTCTGTCACTTGCTAAACTTCTATTATTTTTCTTATCTTCTTTAGTTAAAGCATTCTTTTTACTCTTTTTCTTTGGTAGCTCAGAATTTGTATGAATCTTCTGTAAGCCTTGATAACCAGTATCAGTAATCACTTTAACCTCAGGCAGTATATGGGTTCTTGATTCTTTAAATAATTTAAAATCATGACGCTTACCATTGGAAAAAGAAGTGCATATGACTCGTTTGCTTTTCTTATCTACTACTATTTGAGTCTTTAACGTATGTCTTTTCTTTTTACCTGAGTAATAGTATTTCTGTTTTTTTGGGGTCGCTCTATAGGGCTTTCTGTAGCATCTATTAAAACTAATTCATACTCCATACCGCTTTTAACTAGAGCCTTCTTACCTGGAAGAGCAAAATCCGGATGTTTTATTAGAGTGTCTTCAACAAAACGAATTGTTTTAAATGCACTGCTTTCGCTAACTCCATAATTCTTAGCTATATGAAAATAGGTACGGTATTCCCTTAAATATTCAAGTGTCATTAATAGGCTGTCTTCCATACTAAGACTAGCTCTTCTGCCACCTTGGTACCTCCTATTTATTTGTTTCTCTGTCTTTAAAATCCCTACCATCTTTTCAAATGTACTATTTCTTACCCCTGTTAATCTTCTAAAATGCTCTTCCGATAAAATGCTTAAATTTTTATATCTCATATAGTTCTAAATTAAGTAAATTCGACTTTATAACATATTTAGTCCAGTTTCGAAAGAGGTCTATTAAAGAAAATCTAATCTTCACCGGTGACGATTCCCCAATGGCTAATCTATCACTATCAGTAATGGGGGCATTCGCAGAATTTGAAAGATCTTTGATTAAAGAAAGGCAAATGGAAGGTATTAGCTTAGCAAAAAAGAAGGGACTTTACAAAGGAAGAGCCGCAGTCCTTAACCAAGAGCAGGTCACTCTATTACAATCAAAAATCACTCTCGGTATTACAAAAGCTAAAATTGCTCGCGAACTTAACATTTCTAGGCGTACCTTGTATAATTATATTCCTGCTGAGCCTAGTAAAAGTGCAGATCATGTGTAAATATCATCTTAACTAGTACCTATAATTATCGATAAAAATGAAAAATCAGAAAAACTTAATTCCATCTCTCGTGGCATTAGATACATCTAAGTCTACAATTAATGTTCCAAACAACCGATGTTCGTGGGTACCTTTAGATAAGCCTGATTATATAGATTACCACGACCTAGAGTGGGGAGTGCCGGTACATGATGACAATAAACATTTTGAGATGCTAATTCTTGAAGGAGCACAAGCAGGTTTGAGTTGGTACACTATACTCAAACGCCGTGAGCATTATCGCGAGTTGTTTAAACAATTTGATCCCAACAAAGTAGCTCTTATGGATGATGAAGAGTTGGAATCTATACTTACAAATACTGGAATTATCAGAAATAGGCTTAAAGTATTTGCTGCTAGAAAGAACGCTCAAGTATTTCTTACTATCCAAAAAGAATTTGGTTCTTTTGATGATTATATATGGCAATTTGTTGATGGTAAACCTAAGTGTAATTTTCCTAGAACAATAAAAGATTTACCTGCTCGTACCTTAGAATCTGATCTATTATCCAAAGACCTAAAAAAACGTGGCATGAGTTTTGTTGGCTCAACAATTATTTATGCGCATATGCAAGCTACCGGTATGGTAAATGATCATATGGAAGATTGCTTTGTCCACAAACAAATGTCTGATAGTTTGTCTAATTCTGATAAATTGTTTAATGACTAACTACGAAATATCTGATTGTTAATATGTAAATGATACGCTTTAGAATTTTATAAAAATATGCTCCAAAAACATAAATGCTTTGGTTTTTTTCTATAAAGTCTATTGGCAGTAGTTTTGAAATAGGTTTTTAGAATAAAATACTTAGAAAATGCAATTTTGTTTTGAGATATCAAAATCCTGTGTTTTTGCTACATTGAGATTGTTAATTTAGTATAATTGTGCTATAGTAAATTCCTAAAGTATTATATTAGAGTTTTATCATGTCTCAACATCAACAAGTAAAAGTAATAGGAAATAACGGTCAGTTATCTCTCGGTAAAGAATTTGCTGGTCAAATGGTATTAATAGACCAATTAGATAACGGCACTTGGCTTATAAAAAAGGGAGAATTTATCGCAGATTCAGAAAAATGGTTATATCAGGCAAATAATTTAGCTAAATTAGATAAAGCCTTATCTTGGGCAGAAAATAATAAGCCAAGCAACAATTTGGAAGAAATAGCTAGAAAAATTGAAAATGACAAAAATTAAAATAGACTTAAACAATCCTGACTTTCAAAAAGATTTATTCTTTCTTCAAAAGAATGAGCAACTAGCATTGATCAAAACTTTAAGAAAAATAAGTAATCTTAATTGGGATGAGTTATATCGCGATCAAGGACTAAAGTGGGAAGCTATTATATCCAAAACTACAAAAAATAATGATCGCATTTACTCTTTTAGATTCTCGCAAAAATATAGAGTTCTAGCTCTAAGAGAAGATTCTTATCTGCGCCTGCTCACTTTACATACGGATCATGACAGCGCTTACAAATAATTGCTATTAAATTGAAAGGCGCTGTTGCAAATATTTAGGAGTTAGGAATTATAGTAGTGATTGAGCCTTTTAATAACCCAATAGATTATCAGTGATGATACGAATTTCTCCTTGAATTCCTTGGCCATATTTCCAGTGATTAAACCTGCCTTTTTTAAAAATACGCATTATCTCAAATCCTTTTATGGTAGCATAAGCTGTTTTCATTGACTTGAATCCTAAAGTAGGTTTGATCAGCCTTTTCAGTTTACCATGGTCAGATTCGATAATATTGTTTAGGTATTTTACTTGTCTATGCTCTAGGCCCATATGGCATCTTCCTTCTGCTTTTAGCTCGGTAATTGCTCTGCCATAAGAAGGGTTTTTATCTGTGTTGATAGTTTTTGGATGGGCATATTCAGGGATAGATTTTAAGGCTTTGCCTAAAAAACGCTTAGCTGCGTTTGCGTTGCGAGTAGAAGATAGATAAAAATCAATAGTATCTCCAGTTTTATCTAGAGCTCTATAAAGATAAACTCCCTTACCTTTAACTTTAATATAAGTCTCATCAACTCTCCAGCTCAAACCTGTTCTAGGTTTCTAGTACCACTTGAGCTTGCTCAGTATCTTAGGAGCATAGTATTGAACCCAGCGGTAAACTGTAGAATGATCTACTTCTACACCACGTTCGGTTAGCATTTCTTCTAAATCTCTATAACTAATACCGTATTTACAATACCAACGTACTGCCCATATGATTATATCGTATTTAAAGTGGCGCCCTTTGAACAAGTTCATATAAGATCATAGTTTTCTCTGAAGCATATCTACAAAACCAGAATTTGCAACAGCGCCATTTTTTATTATTACAAATTATTGTTTCTGGTTTGACACAGTTTGTTGAACGTTCTCTAGTTTTGTCGATTAAGGCAGAAGACGCTTTACAGATGCGACAGAGCTGTCAAAAGTTTACTCTGATTTTTAATATACCTTGGTGACCAATATATTTCTTATCTAACTGCGCTTCATAAGCAATGTTGCATTCCACTCTATTTTTAGTAATGCCCAATGCTGTGCCTAGGCTATACCAAGCTTTGCTGGTTTTTGCTCCTTCAAGTCTTACAGAATTAGAGAATGCAGCATTAGATATATGAGTTATAGGAGCTTTATTCTTAAGGTTAATATAGGTAAATGCTGATACTTCTGGAGTAAGTATAAAATTATTTTTAGTGGTATAGCTTGTAATAATTTTAGCTCCTATTATTGATTCAAAGTTATAGCTTGATTTCTTGGCAACTGACAAATTCTGTATTGAAGCTCCAGTTTCTTGGTAACTACCGTCTTTAAAATTTGAATATCTTAATCCTAACATTGGAACCGCAGTAAATTTGGTGGTTCCTAATTTACATTGTTTTCCACCCAAGATTTTGCCTGAATAAATTCTTGAATTATATTTACTCTGAGCCATTTGAACTAGATTATTGGTAATCCGACGTTCTTCAAGATTATTAACTTTACTAAAGCCTACAGCTGCTAGCCCTGAAATAAAATAATTATGCGCCATATCAGTTAAGCCATATAAGGAAAATAGGTTAGTAGTAGTATTCCCCTTATCTGTACCGTCTATCCCTTGATGTTTAAGATCGGCTTTAACATAAGACCACGCAAGTCCTAATGTTAAGTGTTCACTTACCATAGTATCAAAACCTATTGTACCTCCATAATTCTCTACCTTATAACCGGGATTGTTATTATATTTTTTCTGGATTGCCTTCTGATAGAATGGGCTAATCCACGTTCCATATTTAGTAATGTCATGATCACCTGCTGCAACCCCTTCACCCTCAGTTAGATTTATATCTATTGGAATACTACCTAAAACTCTATCGCTAATATCACGTCCACTAATATCACTTGCTTCCATTAGAGCTACAGCACCACTACTGTTAGGCACAATCTTTTCTATAGCGGTTGTTTCTGCTGCAGAAGTCATTAGCCCTAAATTATTGATGATTTGAATGCTTGCTGCTTGAGATACCTTGTCTTGACTATTAACAGAAGTTACTAATGCTTGAGCTATATTTGAGCAGCTGAAGAGCCATTATTATTTGCTACATTTTGTGGTAACGAACTAACATCAGTTTGACTTGAGATTACATAAGTACTAGGATTATAGAACCAGGTGAGGTATCGATGTTGTTCATTGGCAATAAAAGATATTTTACTATTATCTATAATTGGAGTTACTATACCATTATTCTTAGTTGCAAATAAAGTATATTGATATTTATTACCAACTGCAGGCAATGTACTATTTGCAGTTAATACTATTTGCATATTGTCAGAGCCAGAGAAATCAAACGTAACAGCATTATTCCCATCGCCTATCATAATATGTCCACCTTTATTGCTTGCGCTATCAAAGGTAGTGTTAATTATTGGCGATCCAGTAAAACGTAAAGTACCATCTGCTAGTAATAATACCAATTGCAATAATTAACGCGGTGGCCTAAAATGGATTTTTAACGGATAAAAGGTACTCAAATAGCTAAGTTAATATTGCCGCTAGGTTTTCATGATCATGATTTTATAAAAATGATGAAACATGAGCCGCATGGTCGGAATCGCATACGTTTATTGGCGATGTATCACCTTCAATTAGGCAAATCTTTTAAAGCCATATCTGCAATAGTGAAGTTGCACTGGAAAACCGTGCAATCATGGCTCAGAAGATTTAGAAATCATGGTTTTGAAGGTTTATTTGAATCACAAAGAAGCGGCGCTCCTAGGAAGATTAACACTCTACAAAAATCTGCTCTTTTTGATAAAATCAATATGCTCAGTGAAAGTGAAACTGGCGGTATATAACCGCAAAGGAGCTACATAACATGTTGCTTGAGGAATATGGCGCTAAATGCGCTTTAAAAACAGTCTACAATACTATGCATCGCCTTGGTTTTAGCTGGATTACTTCTCGTTCAATGCATCCAAAGTCAAATCAAGAGACTCAAAATACATATAAAAAAACTTCCCAGACATGTTAACAGAATTATTACCAAAAAATATCGATAGATGTAACGTTGATATATGGTCTCAGGATGAAACTCGAGTTGGGCAACAAGGGTAGCTTAACTCGTATATGGGCTAAACGCGGCACTAGACCCCGTAAAGTTCGGCAACAGCAATTCATTTCAACATACATTTACGGAGCTGCTTGCCATGATACGGGAGAATCTTTTGCATTAATTTTACCATATGCCAACACACGGGCAATAGACCTCTTTCGAAACTGGACTAAATATGCTATAAAGTCGAATTTACTTAATTTAGAACTATATGAGATATAAAAATTTAAGCATTTTATCGGAAGAGCATTTTAGAAGATTAACTGGGGTAAGAAATAGTACATTCGAAAAGATGGTAGGGATTTTAAAGACAGAGAAACAAATAAATAGGAGGTACCAAGGTGGCAGAAGAGCTAGTCTTAGTATGGAAGACAGCCTATTAATGACACTTGAATATTTAAGGGAATACCGTACCTATTTTCATATAGCTAAGAATTATGGGGTTAGCGAAAGCAGTGCATTTAAAACAATTCGTTTTGTTGAAGACACTCTAATAAAACATCCGGATTTTGCTCTTCCAGGTAAGAAGGCTCTAGTTAAAAGCGGTATGGAGTATGAATTAGTTTTAATAGATGCTACAGAAAGCCCTATAGAGCGACCCCAAAAAAACAGAAATACTATTACTCAGGTAAAAAGAAAAGACATACGTTAAAGACTCAAATAGTAGTAGATAAGAAAAGCAAACGAGTCATATGCACTTCTTTTTCCAATGGTAAGCGTCATGATTTTAAATTATTTAAAGAATCAAGAACCCATATACTGCCTGAGGTTAAAGTGATTACTGATACTGGTTATCAAGGCTTACAGAAGATTCATACAAATTCTGAGCTACCAAAGAAAAAGAGTAAAAAGAATGCTTTAACCAAAGAAGATAAGAAAAATAATAGAAGTTTAGCAAGTGACAGAGTATTAAATGAAAATGTTATAGGTATGTTAAAGCGTTTTAAAATAATTGCTGATAAATATCGAAATAGACGCAAAAGATTTGGTCTTAGGTTCAATTTAATTGCTGGTTTATATAATTGGGATCTTGGTAAATGAGTTTCGAAAGAGGTCTAATGAATAAATTCTTAGAAGACCTTTCTCTCACTACTCAAAGCAACCGACATATAGCTTTACTAATGGATAATGCAGGTTGGCACACAGCCAAAAAACTAACTGTTCCAAGCAATATCACTTTGATACCGCTTCCGCCTTATGCACCAGAACTTAATGCAATGGAACAAGTTTGGGAGTGGATCAAAAATCATTTCTTGTCTAACCAATGGTAAGCGTCCGGGCAACCCGCTCTTGATTTTTAAAATTATTCCAATTTAATATTCCAGGGCAGAAGATCTTCCATCTTGGTAGAATTATAATCCTGTATCACGTCAAACACTTTATGCAAATATTTTACCGGATTGATATCATTGAGCTTAGCTGTTTCAATTAAGGTGTAAATAATAGCAGCGGTCTTGCCAC
Source organism: Candidatus Trichorickettsia mobilis (assembly GCF_963422225.1). NCBI lineage: Bacteria > Pseudomonadati > Pseudomonadota > Alphaproteobacteria > Rickettsiales > Rickettsiaceae > Candidatus Trichorickettsia > Candidatus Trichorickettsia mobilis. The sequence goes on along the minus strand of NZ_OY728607.1, from coordinate 963,789 downwards.
CGTTATCGGAACCTGCAAATAACCAATTCTTACGACCGACCGCAACAGACCGAAGCGCCCGCTCCGCTGCATTATTATCAATCTCGATATTGCCGTCATCTACAAATCTTTTGAGAGCTTTTTCGTTATTAGTAGCATATGCAATAGCTTGAGCCGTACTGCTTTTTTTAGGCAGTTGACTATATGCTTTTCTAAATCCGGCAAATAGTTCGTTTACTAATTTTACCGATTTTTCTTGTCGAGTTTTTAATCTTTTCCCGGGATCTAATCCTCTTACTTCAGACTCTACTTGATAAATTTCTCCAATCTTTTCAAGTACCGCAAATGCAATATTAGCCTTGTCGTTGGCAATAGTAATATCATAGAATTTACGTCGCACGTGCGCCCAACATCCTGCCTCATTAATCGTTGCATCGGGATTATCATCGTTAATATATAATTTATTATATCCTGAGTAAGCATCCGCATGCAGCGTACCGGTAAAATCTTTGAGATGTTCCTCGGGTCTTGCACCTTTGCGATCGGGACTATAAAAATAACATGCGGCAATAGGTGATGTGTCGTTGATAGGTCTGCCGTCTTTTACATATACCCAAATTCTTCCGGTCTTGGTTTCACCCTTGCCGGGATCCAGCACTTTAACCGGAGTATCGTCACCGTGAATTTGATTAGCCGCGCATATGTATTCCCTGATTTTCTCCGCTAACGGTTCTAGTAGCTTAGCACCTTGCCCTAACCAACTTGATATAGTTGATCTTGATAATTCTATCCCTTCTCTTGAGTATATTTGTGATTGGCGATATGCAGGTAAATGATTGCAAAATTTCTGTACAAATATATGAGCTAATAATCCCGGGCCGGGTTTCCCTTTGTCTATCACTTTTGAAGGTGTATATGCTTGAACAATGTTGTCGCAAGTAGCGCAAGCACATCTCGGTCTTATGTATCTAATAACCTTGAAGGATTCCGGTATGTGTTCAAGGACTTCCGAAATATCTTCGCCGATAGTACGGAATTTTTCTCCGCCGCATGCTGCGCATTTAGACTCCGGTTCTAAGATTACATCTTCTCGCGGTAAATGTTCCGGCAGCTTTTTTCTTTTAGCCTTACCTTTTGCTTGCGAATCTTCTTCCAAGGTAATATCGCCCTTTAACTCAAAGCCAAGCAAAGATTCTTGTTCTTCTAAAGCTTTTTCTACCAAATCTATTTGTCTATCTAGTTTTTCAGAAGATTTACCGAATTTCTTAGCTTTAAGAACTGCTAATTGTTCTTTGAGGATATTGATGCGATCTAATAATTCACCGTTTTCCGTTGAGAGTAAATGATTCTTATCATGCAAAGTAGCAATTATTTTGTGTAATAATTCTATTTCCGTAGGTAATTTATCAATATCAATTTGCATTCAATAACTTCTCAACCAGCGCATAAAGGGGCGTCATGACGAACGGGGTTCCTCCAATCAATTGCTTCGATTAGCATTGCTAGCTGAGCTCGTGTAATTGTTAACGATTTTTGTTCATCAAGTTTCGGCCAGACAAATTTGCCGATATCCAAACATTTATAATACAAGCAAAAACCTTGACCGTCCCACCATAACACTTTTATTCTATCAGCTCTTTTTCCTCGAAAAGCAAAAAGAGCGCCTGTATTTAATTTATCAGATATTACCGATTGTGCAAGTAGAGAGAGGCCGTTAATTCCTTTTCTCATGTCGGTGTGACCGGTGCAGAGATAAATCTTGCTGCCGCTTTCTACATTTAGCATGGCTCACCTTCTAATAATTGAACTAATTTTAGAAGCTGGGCGCTATTCATTCTACCTTCAATACAGCAAGAATAATTATCAAATAGTAATTCTACTTTTTTAAGGCTAGAGGGTTTTGTAATAGGAAGCACGGGTAATTCGATAAATTGACTTCTCAGTTGCTCTAAATTCTCGACTTTTTGTTGCTTCCTGTAACTTCTCTGCCATTTACAGATTGTTTGCGGTGATAACTTATGCTTTTTAGCAAGTAATTCGACATCGCAACCAACTTGCATCGACTCGTGTAGCACTTGCTCCCTGATCTCGCGTGATACTTTCGTTCTTTTAAAACTCATAATATTTCTCGATTTGTTAATTAAGAAATATTACTCCAAGTTTTTTATTTTACTAGACCGCCTTCCCTGGACGCTTACAACCAATGTTACGGTGCATATGAAGATATTGTAACTATGGCTTGTTACGCTTGGAATCAACTTGCTCAGAATGTAGATTTAGTAAAATCAATTATGTATAGAGACTGGATAAATACACCGTGTTAATTATTGCAATTGGTATAATTCATTAGTTCTGAGATTTACCGTCGGAGAAATACCAGAGATAGTACTTCCACCAGCAACAAGGTCATGTATCTTGACGTCTTGCAATAGCGTGACCACACCATTAGCACCAAGAGCTACCGGTTGGTTAAAACAGACTGGTGCACTGGTATTAAAAGTTAATTGCTTACTAAAAATTGGTGAATTAACATTTGTTTGAGCATTGCCGGTAATTTGTAATTCTTTTAACCGATGGCTATCATCAACACCAAATGACTTAGCACTTATAGTTAGTGGATTATTATTAGCGTTAAGTTGAATGATGCCGGCCAGATCAGTGTCAACGTTGGCTGCAGTAGGAACATCATAAACTCTACCACCGATCACTGTATCTGCCGCAGTAAGAATAGCTCCAGCTGTTACCGCACTGCTATCGAAGATTAACTTAGTATCAGTTTGTAAAGCAACCACACCATTAACACCCAGGGATACCGGTTGATTAAAACTGACTGGCGCACTAGTGTTGAAAGTTAATTGCTTACTAAAGATTGGTAAATTGACATTTGTTTGAGCATTGCCGGTAATTTGTAATTCTTTTAACCGATGGCTATCATCAACACCAAATGACTTAGCACTTATAGTTAGTGGATTATTATTAGCGTTAAGTTGAATGATGCCGGCCAGATCAGTGTCAACGTTGGCTGCAGTAGGAACATCATAAACTCTACCACCGATCACTGTATCTGCCGCAGTAAGAATAGCTCCGGCTGTTACCGCACTGCTATCGAAGATTAACTTAGTATCAGTTTGTAAAGCAACTACACCATTAGCACCAAGAGCTACCGGTTGATTAAAACGGACTGGTGCGCTAGTGTTAAAAGTTAATTGCTTACTAAAGATTGGTGAATTAACATTTGTTTGAGCATTGCCGGTAATTTGTAATTCTTTTAACCGATGGCTATCATTAACACCAAGTGACCCAGCACTTATAGTCAGTGGATTATTATTAGCGTTGAGTTGAATGATGCCGGCCAGATCAGTGTCAACGTTGGCTGCAGCAAGAACATCATACACACTACCACCGATCGCTGTATCTGCTGCAGTAAGAATAGCCCCGGCTGCTACCGCACTGCTGTCGAAGATTAACTTAGTATCAGCTTGTAAAGCAACTACACCATTAGCACCAAGAGCTACCGGTTGATTAAAACGGACTGGTGCACTAGTATTAAAAGTTAATTGCTTACTAAAGATTGATGAATCAACATTTGTTTGAGCATTGCCGGTAATTTGTAATTCTTTTAACCGATGGCTATCATTAACACCAAGTGACCCAACACTTATAGTCAGCGGATTATTATTAGCGTTGAGTTGAATGATGCCGGCCAGATCAGTGTCAACGTTGGCTGCAGCAAGAACATCATACACACTACCACCGATTGCTGTATCTGCTGCAGTAAGAATAGCTCCGGCTGCTACCGCACTGCTGTCGAAGATTAACTTAGTATCAGCTTGTAAAGCAACTACACCATTAGCACCAAGAGCTACCGGTTGATTAAAACGGACTGGTGCACTAGTATTAAAAGTTAATTGCTTACTAAAGATTGATGAATCAACATTTGTTTGAGCATTGCCGGTAATTTGTAATTCTTTTAATCTATAAGTAAGGTCAATTCCTAAAGATTTATTGCTAGTTCCAGCAGTTAATGTGAGCGGCTTATTATTAGCATTAAGTCGAATTATACCAGCTAAATCTGTATTAGTATTAACACCGGTGTTATCGTCATAAATTTGGCCTCCAAGATTAACAGTTAATGTAATAGTGCTACTCGTGACATTTGTACTATCTAAAACTAGGATAGAATTAGAGTTATTAAAAGCCGTATTAGGTATGGAAATATTATCAGCTGAGCTAACAGTAAGGGTAGATGGAGAGGAGGCGGTTCCTATATTTACCTTTCCGATATTTCCTATAGAACTATCTGTAACTGTTAAAGGAGTTATTATTTGTAAATTCCCGTTTACTGCATTAAGAAACCTGTTGTTCAGCAGAATAGGACTACTATTAGTACTGCTTATTTTTAATAGCCCGTTTTTGTTGTCATAATTGATAGACTCTACTGCACTATAATCATTAGGATTAGCATCAAAGCCGTATTCTATTATGGTACTACTTTTTCCGGTTAGTGCTAGGATCTTATTTTCAGCTATAACAATCGGTATTTTTATACCTATTCCTGAGTTGTCTACTACTGAACCTAAGCTTAAATTTTCATTTACCATGAGCTTACCAGGAGTACCATTTATGTTTATAGCTCTTATCTCCACATTAGGAATATCTACATTAATTAAATATCCATTTAAAGAAGTACCTTGAGGGTCTCTAGGGCCTTTAGTAACTGTAGTATCTCCCATTAAGTTAAGTATATAATCTCCATCTCTTTGAGGTACCCAAAGTCCCTCTGAGCTATTATTATTAGGATAATCATTAATAGTATCTCTTGCTTCACTTTCACTTAATTCAAAAGCTCCAATTGAGATTATATAATCTCCAGCAGGAAGGTTATTCTGGGTTATTTTTGATTGATATCCTTCACCTGAATCATCATCATCAGCTATTAGCGTACCTATAGAGCCATCGCTATTTAAGCTAAACAAGTATAGATACGAATCAAAATCTACTCCATCTGGCCCATCAAAGCCATCTATTACTAAACCTCCACCGTTATGGTGTATTTGCCAATGGTCTACGGTCGTATAATTATTAGGACCAAATACTATTCGGCTATTCAAAATTATTTGAGCAGAAGGATCGATTTTTATAGTGGATCCAGTGATAAAAGAAGCAGGGTTTTTAAAACCACTTCCACTGCTTAAATTAGAGTTATTAATAACTTCTACCAAACCAGCCGCTTGAGATACAGCGCTAGTTAGTAAAGTGGTAGTATAAGTCAATAGCTTGAACAATTTTTTATAAGGCATAATGCTTTTTATGGAATTAATATGACTACAAAAAAGCTTAAAGTAATAGAGGTTAATATATTGCTAACGCACTATAATTTAAATATTTGATTAGATATTATAAATATATAGTAGCGGTTTTTATGTTATATTAACGGAAGCATCCCCTATTTTAATATACATAAGTAAAAAATAATGGGCGCCCTTTGAACAAGTTCATATAAGATCATAGTTTTCTCTGAAGCATATCTACAAAACCAGAATTTGCAACAGTGCCATTGCAGCTATGTGGAGCACTCTCATATTATCAAATACTACTGATTGGTATTACGAATTTATCAGTTCTCCTATCAAGCTTTCTTCAGTTTTTTTTACCTAGAACAATCATTAGAGTCGATTGTAAAAGATATATTAATGGTAATTTTTTTCTCTTACATCGGTATGGAATTAAGGTATGAATTTCACGAAGGATCTTTATCCGACAAAAGACAAGTAGTATTACCTCTTGTGGCAGCAATAGGCTGGATGGTTGTACCGGCAGTGCTCTACCTTTTAATTAACATAAACTATCGGAAAACTATCCGGGTTTTGCCGTTCCTTGCGCTACCGATATTGCATTTGCAATTTGTTTGTTTAACTTAATTGGAGGAGCTCTTCCTACTTCAATAAAAGTATTTTTTTATTGTCTATTGCTATATTTGATGATTTAGGAGCAATTATCATTATTGCAATTTTTTATAGCTCAGACTTTAATTTGTTATAGATATGGATAAGCTTGCCTTTACTTGCTTGTTTTTGGATCTTTAATAGAAAAAAATTACTACAACTTATTTATATATTCTGGTAATTATAGTTGTCGGTAGACAATTAATTCAGCTGAAAATATTATTGATTTGGATGAGGTAATCAAGCTGCTAATATTAGATATTTAGATCAACGCAAGACTGTATCGGAAAAATCTGAGGTTTACGCTTAGAACCCCATTATAGGATTTAAATATGATACGTCTGAAACTAGCGGGAAAGGGTTTTATGCCACGGAAATATTTTGTTACGGTACTGCTGTTATAATTATAAAAAATGAGATATTAGGCTGAGGAATTTGAGCGAAATAAAAGAATAGTAATCAACGCTTTTCTATAGAGAAGTAAGCAAAATCACTAAGTCAAAAAGTATATGGATATATTAAATATAGATTTTGAAAAAGTAGCTGAAGGATGTATCAAATATACATTTGATAATCTGAAGGTAATCTTGCATCCAAGATCACGTCTGAGTCATAAAGGAGATAATGGGCATGTAGTTGTGATTGGTGGAGATTATGGATTTATAGGAGCTGCAATAATGGCTGCAGAGGCAGCGCTAAGAGTAGGTGCAGGACTTGTCAGTATAGCAACTAGAAGAGAACATGCATCTTATATTACGTCCTATCGGCCGGAAGTAATGTGTCACGCAGTAGAGGAGGCAAGTACGCTACAGGCGTTACTTGAAAAAGCTACAACAATCATATAGGGCCAGGTCTTGGACAAAGTGCATGGGCTCAGATGATGTTTAATATTGCGCTCAAAGCTAACCTTCATACAGTACTCGATGCAGATGGATTAAATATACTAGCTAAGTCAGGAGGAGTTCTGAGTGATCACTGTATCCTCACACCACATCCAAGTGAAGCTGCAAGACTGCTCTGTTGTTCGAGTTTAGAGATACAACACGACAGATTGCATGCAATCCATGCTCTTCGAGCAAAATATGGCAAATGTATTGTACTAAAAGGGTCAGGCAGCTTAATTCTAGGAGAGCAAGACAACAAAATGACTGTTTTATGTGAATATGGCAACCCAGGAATGGGTAGTGCTGGTATGGGAGATGTTTTAAGCGGAGTTATAGGTGGATTGATGGCTCAAGGATATAGCGCCACAACCTCAGCAATACTTGGTGTATATGTGCACTCATTTGCAGCTGATATTGCGGCCTTAGAAGGAGAAAGAGGGATGCTTGCTACAGACCTCATGCCACATATTAGACATCTCGTGAACCCAGGGAACAAGCAATGAGAGACGGTTTGTTAAGTCTGTCAGATCAAATCTCAACTACTCCATCACAAGACCCAAGTAGCTCAGATATATGGTATTCTGCTAAGCTACGATTTTCAGCAGTAAATAAATCCAAGCCTTTAAATACATCAACCCCTTTAGTCTGCTCTTGAAAGACGTTATTGAGTGCTTGTAATGTATTGTTATTAGCATAATTTGCGTAATTAATCGCTAAGAGTAACCCATTACATGTTATTTCTGCCGATACCGCCGATTGGAAAAGCTTATTTAGTTCAAATGTTATTATTTGAATTTCGGTAACATCCATAGCTTTATTTGCTAGTTCTTGATTTTCAACAGTAAGTATATTTAAATTTTGTGCCAAATTGACTTCTTGAGCATATTCCAAAAAAACATCATTTAGTATCTGTAAAACAGTATTATCAGCAGTCATATAGCAAGCCAAAGAACTGAGGATCTCTAGTTTTTTCAGAGTTTCAATCAGCATATGGCTTTTCGAAGAAAGAAATGGGGTGAGTGGTGAAGTATCCTGATACTCCACATAATCAAAGAGTGTTAATACTTCAGAGTGTATTTTTTGGTTTATAGCGTTACTTGCTAACTCCTGATTTTCAACAGTAAGTACATCTAAACTTTCTGGTAAATCTAATTCTTTAGCTTGATTTTGAAAGAGATAATTAAACGTTTGTAACGTCTTGGTCTCTGTAATGTTATCTACAGTTTTAGCTTTAGCAATCAATTCTTTTGTACAAAACATTCCTATTATGTTATGTTTTATGTCAAATAAAGCGTCAAACAAACTTTGTTTCATATAAATAATCCAATAGTAAGTTTTTTTTAGAATCTGCAATTCCTATCGTGCATTACAAATTTTTGATCAAATTTTAAAACGAAACTCGCAATGAGTTGCAATATACTTGCCAGAATCTAATTCCAACCGCTTAAGTTTTATTAGAATTTTTTCTATTTCTTTTTGTTTTATAGAATTAGAATTATTTATTAAATATTCCATTCTTTTTTCAAGAAACAAAGCTTTCTGTTTGAATTTTATTAATTTATTACTTACGTTTGTGCTAACTTGACTAAGATGTTTGTCCATTTCTTTTGTTAAAGTTTCAATTAACTTAATTAACAGAGTATCTATATCATTTAATTGCTTTTTTATGTTAGTAGAGAATTGCTGTTTTGTCAGTTCAACTTTTGCCTTAATCCGTTCACGAGGTGTTCTCACAACATTGTTTGCCAAACCTAACTTTTCCATTAGCGCTATTATCCATTTGTGCACATCTAATTGATACCATTTATGTCCATTCCTATAATCACGTGGAAAGGCGTGGTGAAAATTATGCCAATTCTCTCCAAGAAACACAAAAAATAAAGATGGTATATCGCCTGCAGTACTGTTTACATATTCCTTGCTTCCAAAAAAATGCACTACAGAATTAATACAGAAAGTTGCTTGTTGCTGGATGGCTCTTCCAATACCAATAAATATGAATCCAGCTAGGGAATATTGCAAACTACCACCTATAGCATAACCTATACAAAATGGAACTAATGTATTCACTATTATTGCTATACTCCAATAATTTTTAAATTGCCACATAATGATTTTGTTTTTTCCTAACCTCTTTAAAGCACTCCTCTCTATTTGTTTTCTAGGCGCTCTGCCATCTAACATCCATCCTATATGCGACCAAAAAAACCCTTTTAATTTTCCTTTAGTTGAATACTCATTCTTATTTTCTTCTAGCAGGCAGTACTTTAGAGGAGTATGTGGATCTTTTCCTAACACATCAGTATATGAATGATGTTTATCATGATCAGAAACCCAAGCAAGCACTGGTCCTTGCAAGGTTCCAGCTGATACTACTGCTAAAACAAACTCGATAAATTTGTTTGTTTTGTAAGATCCATGCGCCCATAGCCTATGTATTCCTACCCCCACAGAAATACAAAAAGTATAAAAAGAGGCAATAATACATATAATTTCAAACGTAGAAATTCCGAATTTATTCCAGTAAAGGAATCCTAAAAAACATATTATTAACGGATATACTATCAGTACAACACCAGCAATATAATTTATTTTAATATTTTTCATGGCAAACTGTTTTAGATAAATCAAGTTTTTGAACTACAAATTAGACAATTATTTGGTAGAGTATTACTCTGTAAAAAAAACACAAGTACTTTTTTGGCTCTTATACCACCTTTTTATCTAATCCGCAAACAGATGCGTCATGTATGTCTACCGACAACTGTAATTACCGAAAAATTGGCTAGTAAAATCGGTGTAGATTGGGAATCAACTTTTGACCCCCTATTGTAATCAAAATTAACCCTACTAAAATTAAAAAATAAAACTCTGTAAGCTATACTCTATTTGGCTTTACTGTGATTAAATGAGAGAGTTAATTCTCATTATAATTTTGTCCCAAAGGGGTCAAAAATTGATTGCAATTCACACTTACCAAACTCTTAAACGCCAGAGAATAAGATTTCTTTAAACTACTATCTCGCCCTTTTTCATTTTATAAAGTGTAATTAGCAGAACTTAAATAAACTTGTCAAGCCGCAGGCGTAGGCAATTACTAGTCGACACGACTAAGTAATTCGCCTTGACCAATTTTTTAAAGCTCTGCTAGCTAACTACTACTATCTAGCTGAAAAGTTAAAACTTAGATATACTGTAAATTAAAGTTAATATCTCTTATTCACTAGTGTTTTAATGCTATTTATACTATAATTTAGCTCTATGATATACAGCAAAAACAAGTCCATATGAACAAAATTAGCCCTAGAGTAGACATCGCTTTCAAGAAAATCTTCGGCGTGGAAGAGAACAAAGATTTACTGATATCCTTGATTAATTCAATCGTAGGAGCGGAAGATCAGGTATCGGATATTACTTTGCTTAATCCTTATAATCCTAAAAACTTTAAAACTGATAAACTATCAATACTAGATATTAAAGCTACCAATCAGGACGGCAAAAGATTTAACATCGAAATTCAGATTAGTGATGAAGCCGATTATGATAAAAGAGCCTTATATTATTGGGCTAAAATATATACTGAGCAATTAAAGGTAGCAGAAGATTATTCCAAGCTTTCAAAAGCCATAGGTATTCATATACTTAATTTTACCTCTATACCTGAGGTAAAGAAGTATCATAATGTATTTCATATTACCGAGAAAGAAACCGGGTTATTATATTTCAAGGATTTAGAACTTCATACTATAGAACTTAAGAAATTTAGCGATAATTCCGATGAAGAGCTAGCTGATATTGTGCTTAAGATAAAGAATGCACTGGATATGTGGTTGGCGTTCCTCACCAGAAACGACTTGCTTATTGCGGATAACTTACCCCAAGAATTAAATAATCCCGATCTCAAGAAAGCTATCAATGTACTTAACGTAATGAATTTTACTGCCGAAGAAAGAGAAGCTTATGAAGATCATCTTAAATGGCTTATGATAGAAGCTAATACTTTAAAAAAATATGAACAGAAAGGTAGGGAAGAAGGTAGGGAAGAAGGTAGAGAAGAAGGTAAGGCTGAACGAAATATAGAAATTGCTAAGAATTTATTATCTCAAAATATAGATATTAATACTATAGCTACCGCTACTGGTTTATCCACCGAAGAAATTATAAAACTTAAAGACTAAGAAGGTATTATGACCGATGAAGCCGTAGTAGAAGCACTTAAGATTGTACTCGCTGATAATTATGCTCTGTATTTAAAAACTCAGAACTATCACTGGAATGTTGAGGGCTCAAATTTTAGAGAACTTCATTTATTATTCTAAGAGCAGTACATTGATCTTGCAAAAGCTATTGACACAGTGGCTGAACTCATTAGGGGCTTAGGTAAGAAAGCCCCGGCTACGTTTGATGCTTATATAAAAAATACTTCGATTAAATCCGGCGATGAAAATATTTCTGTGCAACAGATGATTGAAAAATTAGCGGCCGATCAGGCAGTAATCCAAAAAACTTTACAGCAAGCACTTGAAATAGCTCAAAAAGCAGGAGACGAGGTAGTAGCCGATTTTATGATCGAGCGCTTAACATTTCACCGTAAAGCCGCATTGATGTTAAACAGCGGCATATAATATCATTTCTACGCATTGATGTCATTATGAGTTACCTCACGTAGACCAACAAAATCCTGTCTATTTTAAAGCGTTGCATGACTTATAATAGACCAGTATTATAGAGCCGCTTATAATAGACTATTAACGTATAGCTAAAAACTAAAATGAACCCACCAAAATTTATTTATATCTATATTAAACTTTTAGTTCATTATAACTTGCAGTTCCTCACGAGATCTCTTAGATTTTACAATCTGGTTCAATTTTTTGTCTACAGATTCGGCAAAATCCTTTACTCGGGTATTGCATTTTTGCCATTTCTCTATGATTACTTGCCTGGATTTATATGCTTCACTACTACCGAATTACCAACCGTAGAGTTAGATACAAAAGTAATCATTCCCTCTAGTTCTTTAATTATCGAGCAACTTAATTCATTGTTGGATATTAATAAATAGTACACTACGTTTAACATTTCTTCTATATTATTATTAGCGTTTAAATCACGTTTTTCATACCAACCAAAAAGCTTAACTATAAAAGTTATTTTATCCCTAGTATCAATTAATTTATGTAACAAATTTTGTACTTTCTTATTTTTTATAGAAAAAAGGAAGCTGAATAATTTGGGACTTAGATCTGTATAAAGATCAAGGTTATCTAACGATTCTGTAAGGCACTCTCCTATAGCCCATACTTCTTGAAAGTCATATGTAGTTATAGTGGAATCAGTATCAAATACTTTTTGGAAAAACGGTATTATAATTGCTGGCCTTTTAGCAGCAATTTTTTCTATATAGTATAAATAATCATTTTTTAGCTCCTTGATGCATAATAAGTTATCGAGAATTTTATCCAAATGTGAATTATCTAGATCTTTAATTAAAGCATACAAAACGCCTGGATCTAATGGAACCTTACTTTTTGTAAACACCTCAATTATTTCTAATTTAAAAGGTTTACTAACCTCTTTAAGATTTAATATTTGTGTTAATAACTGAAAATTATTTGTACTCTTAGCTTTTGCATATATTAATTTCAAAAAAGAAGCATCTAGTTCATAGATCCCCACTAAAGATTCTAGGTACTTATTCTGACTAATCCAACGTTTAATTAAGCCCTGCGCTGCCCCTTTTTCACTTGAACGCAACAAGCCATAAAATGGCACTGTTGCAAATTCTGGTTTTGTAGATATGCTTCAGAGAAAACTATGATCTTATATGAACTTGTTCAAAGGGCGCCACTTTAAATACGATATAATCATATGGGCAGTACGTTGGTATTGTAAATACGGTTCACTTATTGTCTCACCATCTATTATGAAACCAGAACCATTGACCAGGGCGTTGTTTGATCCATTCTTCCAGTATCTGATTAATTTTTAACATGATGTTATAACAATCAATATTGAGATCGTTTGTTTGTTCATATTGTAATGGGGAATGGATAATAATTTTGAAATAGCTGCCAGTTGTCCTGATAATTTGGCAAGGGACAATGGGATATTTAAACTGTAGAGCAAACTTAGCAATAGCATGAGCGGTCATTGCTGGCTTACCAAAAAAAGGTACTTTAATGCCATCGTTCATTTTTTGATCGACGAGCATGGCGATTGAATGCCCGGATTTCATTGCTCGAATTAGATCTTTTGCTCCTTGTGGTCCCTTGGCGATCAAAGCTATATTATTACTAGCCCGGCAATTATTAATTGTACGATTAATATATGGATTATTTGCTTTTCGATAAACTATGGCAAATTTATAATATAATTTATTGATAATCTTAAGTGCAAAATCCCAGTTCGCAAAATGTCCGGTAAATAGCAAAAAAGGTTTAGATAATCTTTGTAGCTCTGCTATATGCTCTATCCCTTCTATTTGCACTCTTTTTGAGATTTCAATTTCAGAAATATCTGGCATATAAGGAAATTCACCGATAAAACGGCCAAAATTATCCCACAACTCATTAATGACTTGTTGATGATTTATACTATCACTAAATACAGCTTGTAGGTTTTTTTTGGCAATACGAGTTACTGGTAATAATGGTCCAATTTTTTTGGCAAGGTTACTACATAAATTTGCTGACCTATCGATACCCAAAAGCTTAAGCAAGTTTATGATTGCTAAGAATAAAACATATTCAATTATATGTTTTATCTTTCTTAAAAATTTTTTCATATATTAAATCTTGTAATAGTTCTTGATTGTTAATAGATAATTTAATTTCAAGATTCTCAGCTAATAATTTATTGTAGATTTTAACATGATCTTTACTAGTGGTAATTAAGGTAGCATGTAAGTTACAGGCTTGATTTTGTAAATATTTACAATCATCATCGGAGTAATGATGATGATCTGGGAATGTCTTGAATCCTGCAAGCCTTAGTCCGTTTGCTTGAAGCGTGTTGAAAAAACGATCAGGATTGCCTATAGCACAGAAAGCAAAATAAGTTTTAGTTTTATCTAAATCAATGTTAACAATACTAGTAGCATTAAATATTGGTTTACTACAGGAGAGCATCGTTTGTTGTAATGCAATATTACCAGTATCTTCCAATATAACGACCACATCAGCGATATCAAAAGCTGCAGACGGGTATTGACGTAGCGAACCTGCTGGTATAAGCCAACCATTACCAAACCCTCGATAACCATCAACTGATAAAATAGTGAAATCCTTAGTGAAATTTGGATTCTGCAGACCATCATCAACTATTATCACTTCAGGATTTAAGGATTCAACAAGAACTAAAGCGTCTTGGATTTTTGCTGCTGCAATAACTGTAACATATTTTGAAATTAGTAACGATTCATCGCCTACATCATAGGCAGTGTGGTGTTTTTGAACTAAAAGCGCGGTTTTTACTGAGCTTTTATAAGCTTTTGTAATTACTATGGTATTAATATTTTTTGCTTTTAGCAATTTAATTAACCAAATTACTATTTGAGTCTTACCAGTGCCGCCAATGCTAGCATTACCAACACAAATCACTGTTGCTGGAAATGTTATCGGCTTTGCAAAATAACGCCTAATTACTCCAAGGATAAAATAGAGTTTACTTGGTAACCATAATAAGCAAGCTACAATATTTTTGTTATACCAGAATTTAGGATAATTGAGTTTGAACACTCTCGAGATTTTTGTTGAGGTTGGATACCTAATAGTTGCTGAAAGCTTCGACAACTGAGAGGTAATGTACACCTGCTGAAGCAGGAGGGATAATAATTAAATATTGCGATGTTATTTTACTTTAAAAATGTTCAATAAACTACACTCGTCAAGTTAAGGAAAAAGAAACAATATAAACGTCATTGCGAGGCGCAGCCCAAGCAATCCAAAAGATATACTCGGTTTACTGGATTGCTTGGGCTGCGCCTCGCAATGACGTTTGGTGCGTATGGTTCAATAAACTACATCACTTTATAACTATAGTTATCACGAACAACCAAAGGGTCATCACGAATGACCATAGTTGTTCAGATGACTTGTTGCTAAGTGAACCAAATTTTAACACAGTTCAGTCATTGAATACTATCTTACTTTGTAGGCTCAGCAGCAGCTGGAACTGGTGCCGCCTTATCTGCAGCCGGCTTAGCTTCTGATTTTGGTAAATTTAACTTGATATCAGCTTTACTTGCTAAATCTGCAAAGTATTTTTCTACAGCTTCTCTACTAAGTCTAGAGGTGATATTAGGTTTTTCAGTCTCTGCTGTAGGCGCTTGCGCAGCTCTTTTATCAAGCACTTGAATGATATGCCAACCAAATTGAGTTTTTACTGGATCAGAAATTTCTTTAACTTTCATTGAAAAAGCTTTGGTCTCAAACTCAGGAACTAATTGTCCTTTGGTAATATAGCCAAGTTCACCGTTATTTACTTTTGAGCCTTCGTCACTTGAAAACTCTTTGACTAATGCTGAAAATTTAGCGCCTTTACTTAATTTCTTTTTGATTTCTTTAGCTTTTTCTTCGCTATCAACTAAGATATGGCTAACTTTTATTTCTTCCTGACCTTTTAAACTATCAACTAGTTTTTTAAATTCAGCATCAATCATTGCATCAGTAACTGCGGATTTTACATGACGCTCAATAAGTTCTTGTTGCAGTAGCTGAGTTTTAACATTATTTAATTTTTCCTGAAATTCTTTTGCAGTTTCAATGCCAAGATTTTTGGCTTCCTGATTAAGAAGCTGGACATTGATATAGCCACGAACTAGTGCTTCCTGTAAATTTGGATCAAATTCTGAGAATTTTTTATCCTTATTTCCAGGTTGCATATCTAATGCTGGCTTAAATTGTTGCATTATTTGGGATTCACGTACTTCTCCACCCTTATAAGTAGCAACAACAGCATCATCTGCAAAAGCTGTGTTGTATGTTAAGCTAGCTGATAAGAGAATTATGGCTAATTTTTTCATTTTTTGGCTCATATTTATCTGTTAATTTTATTTAAATATAATTAGTTCTTTTAGAAGTATATGTTGCATTCGTCAACAGCTATTTACAATTTGTTTGCTAAATTTGCAAAATACCATATTTTAATATGGTTATTTTGTAAATACAGGATTAATTAATGTTTTCAATACTAAAAAAATTCATCGGCACCGCTAATGACCGGATAATTAAAAAATTACGTCCAGAAGTTATTAAAATTAATCAATTAGAGCCTCAAATACAAGTATTATCAGATCAAGAACTAAAAGATAAAACTGCTGAATTCAAACATAGGCTTACGCAAGGCAATACTTTAGACAGCTTGATTTATGAAGCATTTGCAGTAGTAAGAGAGGCAGCAAGGCGAGTGCACGGGACAAGACACTTCGATGTACAGTTAATTGGTGGGTTAATATTGCATCAAAATATGGTGGCAGAAATGCGTACTGGTGAAGGAAAGACTCTGGTATCAACATTGCCGGCATATTTAAATGCTTTGACTGGTAAGGGAGTGCATATTGTAACGGTAAATGATTATCTGGCAAAACGTGATTCTGAATGGATGGGTAAGATTTATGAATTTCTTGGTATATCTGTGGGGTGTATTATTAGCAATATGAGTGATGCAGACCGGCGTCATGCTTATTTACAGGATATCACCTATGCTACCAACAATGAGCTGGGGTTTGATTTTTTACGAGATAATATGAAATATAGTGAGGAAACTAGAGTTCTGCGTGCCTGTAATTTTGCGATTATTGATGAAGTAGATTCAATTCTGATTGATGAAGCGCGGACACCATTAATTATTTCAGGGCCTGTAGATGATAATTCCACACTTTACAATGAAATTAATACGTTGGTGCGACAGTTAACGTCTGCTGATTATGAAAAAGATGAAAAACTGCGAACAGTGAATTTAACTGAGAGCGGCATTAATCAGTTGGAATCAGCAATGATTGTACAAAATTTGATTACTAATGGTAGTAGTAGCCTATATGACTTTGAGAATCTAAGTTTGGTTCATTATGTTAATCAGGCACTTAAAGCTCATACGTTATTTAATGCCAATGTCGACTATATCGTGCAAGAAGGCAAAGTAATGATTATTGATGAAATGACTGGTCGGATAATGGAAGGGAGGAGATATTCGGAAGGCCTGCATCAGGCGCTTGAAGCCAAAGAAGGAGTTAAGGTTCAAAATGAAAACCAAACATTAGCTTCCATAACCTTTCAGAATTATTTTAGAATGTATCCTAAACTGTCAGGAATGACCGGTACGGCAATGACCGAGGCGGCAGAATTGAAAGATATATATAATCTTGAGGTAGTGGCAGTACCTACTCATCATCCGGTACAGAGGATTGATTATGATGATGAGATTTATGGTAGCAAGCAAGATAAGTATGAAGCAATTTTAAAATTGATTAAAGATTGTTATGAACGTGAGCAACCGGTTCTTGTTGGTACTGTCAGTATTGAAAAATCAGAAGAATTATCGGCAATACTCAAGAAGCATAAAATTAAACATAACATATTAAATGCAAAATTTCATGAACAGGAAGCTTATATTATTGCGCAAGCAGGAAGGCTGAAAGCAGTAACCATTGCTACTAACATGGCCGGACGCGGTACTGATATTAGGCTTGGTGGTAATGAGGATATGCTAGTAGATCAACTAGATGCACAGAGTTTAGCAGCAGAAGAATATAAAGCGACGGTAGATAAAATTAAGCAACAAATAATGGAAGATAAACGACAAGTAATTGCAGCTGGAGGTTTGTTTGTTATTGGTACTGAGAGACATGAAAGCCGTAGAATCGATAATCAGTTAAGAGGTAGATCCGGTAGACAGGGAGATCCAGGAAGCACTAAATTTTTCTTATCACTAGAAGATGATCTAATGCGTATTTTTGCTTCAGATCGTATTTCTGGAATCCTCCGTACATTGGGCTTAAAGGGAGGAGAAGCTATCCATCATCCAATGATTAGTCGTTCACTGGAAAAAGCACAGCAAAAAGTAGAAGCGCATAATTTTGAGATTCGTAAAAATCTTTTGCGTTTTGATGATGTGATGAGTGATCAACGAAAAATAGTTTATGAACAGAGAAATGAAATTATTCTAGCCAATGATGCTAGCTATTTCTTGGATAACATGATGGAGCAGGCAATAGAAAGTATAGTCTTATCATTTATTAAACCAAAATCATATCGAGAAGATTGGGATTTGCACGCTTTAGCTGGTGAGTTATTACGTATATTTTCTATAAAATTTGATATTGCAACTATTCAAAATGAGAGTGTCACTGAAGTCGAAATTATCAAAAAAATTACCGAGATGGTTAATGATCTTTATGAGCTGAAACGTAGTAATTATGGTGTCGATATTATGCGGGATGCGGTCAAGTATATTTTACTTACCACTCTTGATCAGGTTTGGAAGGATCATTTACATAATCTTGATTATTTAAGACAAGGAATTTCGCTCAGAGCGTACGCCCAGAAAGATCCTCTAAATGAATATAAGAGAGAGGCTTTTACGCTGTTTGAAAATATGCTAGTATGTTTAAGAGAGCTTTTTGTCCAGAGAGTAAGCTATTTACATATAGATGCACAACATCTAGATCGTAATGCGCTGTCACTAGCGCATAAGCGGCTACAGCAAATGCGTGAAACCAGAGAGGATCCAGCATTTTCTAAGTATAATTCTGGGGCTAGTATAGAAACGTCGTTGCAACCGATTAAAGCTTACGTTGATCCTCAGGATAGAGTGCAAGATGATCCCACCAGCTGGGGTAAGATCGCGCGAAATGAGCTGTGTCCTTGTGGGTCGGCAAAGAAATACAAGCACTGCCATGGTACTCGTTAAACTTTGAGAATTGGCGTCGTCATTCTTGAAGATCTGTGCTCCTCGCGTATTTAAGTATACGCTGCGGTGCTCGACTTCAGAACTCCTAGCTCTTCTCAAAGTTTAACTTCGTCCCACCAATCAACTTGCTTGAAATATGCAGTGTAATTTTAATTGAGGTAAATTGAGGTAATTGTTTTATGAGAAAAAAACCAGTAATCGGCATTGTTTTAGATTTGGCTGAAGATTCTGAAAAATACAGATATTCATCATTTCCGTGGTATGTATTAAGGCAGAATTATATAGAAAGTATCACTAAGGCTGGTGGAATAGCAATAATGATACCTTATCAAATTGAGGCAATAGAAGAGGTTCTTGATCTGGTAGATGGATTAATTATTCCAGGAAGTGATGAAGATATTCATCCTAAATTTTACCACCAAGAGATTAATTCTAAATATGTTGAGGTAAGAAATGATGATCAGAAAACAGATTTCGAACTAGCAATTTTGCAAAAGACTATAGAACGAGATTTGCCATTTCTAGGAATATGTCATGGGATGCAGTTATTAAATATATTTTTGGGTGGCGATCTGATCCAACATATACCTGATTACATAAGTTCTACGATTAACCATAAACAACCAGATACTAAACATACACCAGCCCATAATATTAATATAGTTGAAGGTAGTATATTATCGAAGTTAATAGAAAATAGACCTCCTCACAAACTCGCTTCTGTGACACAAGTGCTAGAAGCATACGGAGCGGAGAACAGCAGCGTACATATAGTACGTGAGGATTCGAGCACCGGAGCGACGACGCAATTGTCCACAGGAGTAGAGTTTGTGAGGAGGTCTAATAAAGAGGTGATGGTAAACTCAAATCATCATCAGGCTCTTGGTAAGATAGGCGATGGTTTGATTATAACAGCAACCGCAGCAGATAATATTGTTGAAGCAATAGAGTCGACAAAGCATAAATTTGTATTAGGAATACAGTGGCATCCTGAATATTTAAATGAAAATGATATAGATTTTGCTATATTTAAAGGACTAGTAGAGGCTGCCTTTTAGCTTTATTAAGGTATATTCAATAAATTGAGAGAATTTATGTATCCAACAGTACGATTAAGGCGTAATAGAAAGGTCGAATGGTTACGAGAATTAGTGGCAGAGACCACCATTTCTCCAGCTAATTTGATATTACCAATATTTGTAACCGAAGGTAAAAATCAACAGCAGGAAATAAAAACTATGCCTGGTGTTTATCGATACTCAATAGACCAGGTAATAGTAACTGCGCAAAAAGCAGCAAAAGCTGGGATTAAGGCAATTGCAATATTCCCCTGTATTGAGCAGGAATTAAAGAGCGATGATGCAGATGAAGCCTATAACTTGGATAACTTGCTCTGTAGAACTATCAGGAGCTTAAAGAATGCTGGAATTAATATAGGAGTAATATGTGACATCGCACTGGATCCATACACTACTCATGGTCACGATGGTATTGTAGGTGATGATGGTGATGTTGATAATGATAAAACAGTCGAAGCTCTATGTAATCAAGCTTTGGTATTAGCAAAAGCAGGAGCTGATATCGTAGCCCCATCAGATATGATGGATGGTAGAATAGCAGCGATACGTGAGGGATTGGATGATGAAGGATTTATCAATGTAAATATTCTAGCGTATGCCGCTAAATATGCTTCCAGTTTTTATTCTCCTTTTCGTGATGCAGTGGGTAGTAGTAAAGGGTTGTATTTAAGTAAAGCTACTTATCAAATGGATATACGTAATGTTAAAGAAGCGATGCGTGAAATCGAGCAAGATTTGATGGAAGGTGCTGATATGGTGATGATCAAGCCTGGAATGCCGTTTCTGGATGTAATTCACGCAGCAGCAACTAATTTTGAGTCAAGTATTTTTGCTTATCAAGTTAGTGGTGAATATGCGATGCTAAAATTTGGTGCTTTAGCTGGAGCAATTAGCTGGCAGGAAAGTATGATGGAGTCTCTCATTGCGTTTAGGCGAGCTGGGGCTTCGGCTATTATTAGCTATGCAGCTTTAGAGTTTGCTGAAATTTTAGGTCAAAGGTAAGTAAAAATATGAACTCTGAGGAAAAAGCTATTAGTAATACTATTAAAATAATTATAGCAGTTGGCGCTATGGTGTTAATAATTGCGTTATATCTATTATTGTCCATTGAAGCGCCAGTTAAACCTCTGGCAGGGCATGGTAATAATATTAAAGATGATGCACAAATAGGTGGGGATTTTGAACTCACTGATTTTAATGGTAAGAGTTTCAATAGTTCGATGTTAAAAGGGCATTTAAGTATGATATATTTCGGTTTTACTTACTGTCCTGATATTTGCCCGACCTCCCTTTATAAATTAACAGAAGTTTTAAATACGCTCGATAAGTATAAAATAAATATCACTCCAGTATTTATCACTATAGATCCTGAACGTGATACTGTAGGGGTATTAAAGGAATATTTGCCTCATTTTCATCCAAAATTTATTGGCTTAACTGGAAATGTCAAGCAAATCAGAGAGGTAGCTGATAAATTTAAAGTATATTATGCTAGATCGATGGATAATAAAGCTGCAGAAGGTAATAAGAATTATATGATTGACCATTCATCATTTGTTTATTTGTTGGATAAAGATGGGCAATATCTCAAGCATTTTTATTTTAGCTCTAGCGCTGAAGAGATCATAGATTTTATTAGAGTTAATAATACCAGTCAGTGAAGCGATAGATATAAACAGTTTTTTACGTTGTTACACCAAATTCCAAGTTTACTGATAACAGATGTAACAGAGCATAAACAACTCTTCAAACTCTGATTGATGAAAAAGGGATCAGTCTACTAGTAATGAGCTTGTAAGCGTTCACAGTTTTTAGAAAAAGTCATTGCGAGATTTCGTTAAAAATCGAAGCAATCCAGTCTTTATAAGATCTTTACAAGGCTGACAACCAAAATGTGGAACGACTATTTATTGGATTGTTACGGCCAGTTGTGACCTCACAATGACAATTTTTTTTTAAATCCGTGAATAACGCTCACCGTCACATCTTATCCATTGGTTGAATTCCTATAATTTCCAACCCATTAACGATAATTTTTTGTATAGCTTTTACTAGAGCCAGGCGTGTAGCTGTTAGTTCAATGTCACCCTCAAGTACAAAACGATAATCATTGTTTTCCTTGCCAAGATTCCAGAGGGCGTGGAATCTTGCGGCAACGTTTAATAAATAAAAAGCTATTCGATGTGGTTCAAAATGTTTTGCTGCTCCTTCAAGTATTTTTGGCCATGAAGCTAGTAATTTGATTAATCCAATCTCTTCCTCAGAAGCTAGCAATGATAAATCAAATTGTTTGTTGATAAATTTTTCATATGCTTGTGGAGTATGTTCAGCACCATTGGCTAGGATAGAGACGATTCTAACATGAGCGTATTGGACATAGAATACTGGATTTTCTTTTGATTGCTCTTTAACCTTGGCTAAGTCGAAATCAAGTATTGCATCATTTTTACGTGTTAACATTATAAATCTGATAATATCGACATCAACTTCTTCGATAACATCTTTGACGGTGGTAAAACTCCCTTTGCGTTTTGACATTTTAATAGGGACGTTGTTTTCAACAAAGTTGACCAGTTGACAAATTTTTATATCATGTTTAATCTTGCCCTCACCGACAGCTTGGATAGTTGCTTTTATTCGAGCTACATAGCCGCTATGATCTGCTCCTAATATATAAATTAAATTAGTGAAACCACGCCGTATTTTATCTTGGGCATAAGCGAGGTCAGCTGCAAAATAAGACCATGAGCCATCAGATTTTTGCAGTGGTCGATCTTGATCATCGCCAAACATCGTTGATTTAAACAGTAGTTGAGTACGTTCTTGCCAATTTGGGTCGATCTTACCTTTTGGTGGAGGAATGACTCCCTCATATACCAATCCTGTCTTTCTTAAGGAGTTTACGGTAGTGCTTATTAGATCATGATCATGTAAAGATTGCTCAGAGAAAAAGATATCATGTTCAACCTTTAAAGCATGCAAATCATTCGCTATAATTGCAAGCATTGCGGTGACTACAAATTGCTTGACTATGTTATTACATTCACTATCAGCTAGTGTTAGCAGTTTGTCGCCAAATTCTTCGGCAAGCTTAATTCCAACTGGTATCAAATATTCACCAGGATAAAGCCCGGCTGGAATCAAAATCTCCTCGCCAGTTAATGCTTGCTTGTATCTTAAGATAGCGGTTTGTATTAAAATATCTATTTGCGATCCAGCATCATTCACATAATATTCTTTGGTAACTTTATATCCGCATTTATCCAGCAAACAGGCAAGAGCATCACCATAAACAGCTCCACGTGCATGGCCAATATGTAGTGGGCCAGTTGGATTAGCAGAAACAAATTCTATATTGACTTTTTCACCTTCACTAATCTTAATACTGATAAATTCTTCATCATCACTTAAAATTTGTTGAATACAATTATGCCATCTATCTGCTTTGATTGTAAAATTAATGAATCCAGGGCCGGCTATTTCAAGATGTGCAATATATGGAATATTTGACATTAATTCCTTAAATTTTATTGCTACTTCTCTAGGATTTATTCCTTCCTTCGCTGCTATGATCATGGCAATATTTGTTGATAAATCACCATTCAAATGATCTTTGGGTATTTCAATATTGGTCAGTGCTAATAGAGTATGATCTGTAGATATTTTTTGCCCGGCTTGAATAATGTCTTGTTTTAATTGATTAAAAATATTCATAATTATATATTGTCAAAATTAATGTTATAGTGTGTTTTATACTCATTGATGGCAAAACGATCAGTCATCCCGGCAATATAATCTGCTACGGTTAAAGCTTTGGATTTAGGGCATTGCGTGTCAATTAGCGCTTGCCAGCTATAAGGTAATAAATTAATATTATCTATATATAGTGCAAAAAGTTCAGAGATAATTTTTTGACATTTTAGAGTGACTGATACAACTTTGGGATGTTTATATACTTTTGCCAGTAAGAATTGCTTGATTTGTACTATTTCATCTTTTATAGGATCTGTAAAATCTACTAGTTGATGACCCAAGTTTCGTATGTCGGTAGCAGTTTCGATTTTGTATAATTTTAGATTAGTTTTAGTTTGAGATAATAAGCTTTCTATAAAATGATGTATTAATTTTCTTACTACTTCATAAATTAATCGTGACGGTTTTATATCATTAAATTTTGATC
The DNA here is from genome assembly GCF_963422225.1 of Candidatus Trichorickettsia mobilis. Taxonomy (NCBI): domain Bacteria; kingdom Pseudomonadati; phylum Pseudomonadota; class Alphaproteobacteria; order Rickettsiales; family Rickettsiaceae; genus Candidatus Trichorickettsia; species Candidatus Trichorickettsia mobilis. The sequence goes on along the minus strand of NZ_OY728607.1, from coordinate 939,812 downwards.
TAATCTCAAAAATATATTGATCAATTAATGTAAGTTCTGATAAATGATTGAAATCTATAATATTGGCACGTACACTATCTTCCAAGTCATGACAAATATATGCTATATCATCAGATAATGATGAAAGCTGAGCTTCCGCCGAAGAATAATTCTGCAAATCAAGATCATTGATGGCATTATATTCTAATACATATTCTGGTATGTCGTCAATTAATGGTCCGTTATGTTTTACGATACCTTCTAATATTTCCCAACTTAAATTCAATCCATCATATGTTGCATATTTATGCTCTAGCCGAGTAAGAATTTTTAAGGAGTGCGCATTATGCGAAAATTTCTGATGCTGTTTTACGCACTCATTTAAAGCTTCTTCTCCTGCATGTCCAAATGGGGTGTGACCCAAATCATGCGCGAGTGCGACGCTCTCTGCCAGATCATCGCAGAGATCAAGAGCTTTGGCGATTGAACGCGCTACCGTGGATACTTCTATCGAATGTGTAAGACGATTTCGATAATGATCTCCTTCATGATTAACGAACACTTGAGTCTTATATTGTAACCTTCTAAAAGCATTAGAGTGGATTAAGCGATCGCGATCACGTTCAAATTCATTTCTATAAGGTGTTGATTGCTCAGGATATAATCTACCTTTTGTATTTATTGGGTCACAGGCATATGAAGCAAGCATTAAAATACTCCTAAATTTTTAGCAAAATATTAATAATGCTAAGTTTGTATAACTGGTTTATCCAAGATTAGTACGGGCTTCAGAACAGCAGGCTTAATTATTTCGTGAAAGATCATAGATGTAAATTTTATGAAAAATAATTAAAAATGTCTACGTTCTAACTTGAAATATCATGAATTACTACTAATATAGAACTAGATGAGATACTTTTCAACAATAGAATTTTTAAGTATAACAGGTTTCTGTAATTCTTCTCATATTGACTATGATCTAATTGCAACTGGAAAAACTATAATATATGCAGATCACAGCTACCAACAATGTATTTAAAAGAATAAAGTTTTTGCAGCCTGATGCTGGGATGATTCTTAGAATTTCCGTAGATGGTGGCGGTTGTTCAGGGTTTCAGTATAAATATGAATTTGTATCAGAAATTACAAAAGAAGATTATATTATCGCACAAGATGGCATTAAAATTGCTATAGATGAAGTGTCCCTGCTATATATGTCTGGATGTATCATAGATTTTATCGAAGAGTTAGGCAATTCTTACTTTGAGATTAAAAACCCAAAAGCAACTGGTAAATGCGGTTGTGGTAATTCTTTTAGTGTTTGAGAGCATGTCAGGTCAGATCAGTAGATATAAGAGAGGAATTTTTCAGACAAAAACAAAATAGAGTACCGCAAGCAGTCTCTTTGTTTGTTTCGGAACGGAGACAAGTTTTGACGATAAAATTACCTCTTATATCTACTGATCTGACATGCTCTGAGATAAAACTCAAGCTTTGAGCTACCACACACACGTCACACTTGACGCTTATGATTAAGCATTTTTGGTTAATTTGTAAACTATGAATATATGATAAAAAATGAATAATAATAGTATTATCAAAATTTGTATAATGTCACTACCTTTGGGGCTGTTACAATTTTTTAGACAATATTTAGCTAAATGGATAACCTATGATGGAGTAATGTTGCTACAGTTTTTAGTAATTTGCTTTATTATTTGGTTAATGTTTAAGAATAAACTGTGAATTTACAACTATTGCTGACGAGTTTTGTCTGTGTCATTGCGAGATATAAATAAACAAGCTATTTTGTTTGATTACTTATTTATAGATTGTGAGTGTGCACGGTTTTTAAAATTGAACGTCAATATACGACTTACAAAGCTGGCGACCAACGTCATTGTGAAGAGCTTTGGCTCTGAAGCAATCCAGTCAAAGCGCTAGATTTTCTGGATTGCTTCGATTTTTAACAAAATCTCAGCTCAGACGACTTTTTCTCAAAACCGTGAACGCTGACTGTAAATGACCACACTAGCCCTGCGGCTTCGTCCGCAATAAGGTTGTACCAGGCATGCTATGTTCAATTTTAAAAGCTTGTGAACAAACACTAGTATAATAATCTATCTATTTAATTTTATTAAAATTTACCTTTGTCCGTACTTGGAGGGTTACTTCTGCTTTCCTCTAGTTTCTTAGTAAATCCCCCAACTACTTCATGAGCTGCTTTTTGCACACCTTTACTGGCTTGTCCACTTATTTCCTCAACCCCAGTTTTTGCAGTACTTGTTATTTTATTGGCTCCTTCTTTTGCTGCGCTTATAGTACCAGTTTTAATATTGTCTACTGCAGTATTCACAGTTTTTTTTGCATCCTCTAGCACTTGATCTTTAGTTTCTTTACCGGATAAAAAATTACAAACACCACTCCATATGCTTTTTGCTGCACTACCCAAGCTTTCTACTACGTTAGTAACTATCTTTTTTCCTGACTCAATCGCGGTATCTACCAACGCCTTACCAACAACATTTATAGTAGCGCACAAGCCACTATTTACTTCTTTTAAAGTATCTTTAACTGTATCTCCAAAAGGTAATTTATCGATTCCTTTATTAATACTACCTTCTAGCCATGTAGTAGCCGTGTCGATTGCGCCATGAGAAACGTCGGTAATTTTAGTGCCCATTTCTTTTATTTTCTCATTAGCTAAACCTTGATATTGATCTACAGCTTCTGTAGGCACTAGTGATTTTACTTTTTCGGTTAATATGCCTTGAAGTGCTGAACCTAATTCTGCTGTTAAATTTTGTGTTAATGTGCCTGGCATAAATTTATCTCCATAAATCTGATTAATAATAAAATAACTTTTAAAGACTTATCATTTAACCTAATTAATTATAGAATTAATTAGGTTGTACACTAGAGTCTATATGATAAACTATTTTCTTATTTTTTATAGCAAAACTATATCTAAATCATGTTAGTTAGTAGTATTGTGTGAATTTCACACTTTTTTTAATATTGTCAATAAGCTACGTGCAGAGCCTAATCTTCATATCATTCTGAAACCGCTTCTACAGATTTTACTTCTGGTACAAAATGTTGTAGCATTGATTCAATGCCATTTTTTAGGGTGATGCTTGAACTTGGACAACCGGAACAAGCTCCATGTAATTCCAGTTTAACCACTCCATCTTTAAAGCCACGATATATTATATCGCCACCATCCATAGCAACAGACGGCCGTACTCGTGTTTCTATAATTTCAATTATCTGTTTTTCTATATCAGAGACGCCTTCTAATTCGCTTGAGTATAATTTTTCTGCGGCGCAATCAAATATGGGCAAGTCCATGGTAAAATGATCCATCATGGTCATCAAGATTTCTGGTTTAAGCACGCTCCAATCGCTGGTGGTGGATTTTGTTATTGTAATAAAATCATCGCCAAAAAATATTGCTGTCACATTTTCAATATCGAATAATTTTAAAGCCAAGCTACTTTTTGCTTTGGCATGACTAGGATCACTAAAATGTATTGGTTGACTACCGGCAATAATGATCCCAGGTAAAAATTTCATTGCTTGTGGGTTGGGGGTATATTCAGTACGAATTAACATAGGGTATTTACTCTAAATATTAAGATTCAGTCTGCCATAGCTATAATAATTAAATTCAAGCTACTATATCAGGATATAAGATTGACTTGATATATGCAATACGATCCTTTATCAATAGTTTACGCTTTTTTAGTCTTTGCATGGTAAGTTGATCTAAATCACTTTCTCCCTGATGCAAGCAATCATCTATTAACTGATTTAAGTTAGTATGTTCTTGTTCCAGTTGCTTTAATTCTTCGGTTAGTGGCAATTCTTCATCGGTCATAGCCATATAATTTAAATTCCAGCTTATTATTCCTTGGTTATAATATCATAAATAATTTCGCCCACAAAATATAATTACAAATCTTGCTCTAACTTTTGGTTAATTAATATGATATTTTAACTTGACACTATTGCTAATTTTACCACAATCATAATTGGTTATTATATAAATACAAAATACAAATATTTGTAAGATGAGTTTTATTAAAGATTTTGTAGCTCGTGGCTACATGTACCAATGTACAAATTTAGATAAATTGACCCAATTATTCGCTACTCAGAAAGTTGTTGCTTATGTAGGTTTTGATTGTACTGCTTCTTCATTGCATGTAGGTAATTTGCTACAAATTATGATCTTACGCCTGTTGCAGCGCTATGGGCATCAGCCTATTATTGTTATTGGCGGAGCGACTACTAAGATTGGCGATCCGACTGGTCGCGATGATTTACGAAAAATCCTTAATCAGGAAGAGCTAACAAAAAATATTAATGGTATTAAAAATTCACTGGCTAAATTTATTAAATTTGGTGATGGTGCAAGTGATGCCATAATATTAGATAATTCAGAATGGCTTGAGCATATAAATTATCTTGGATTTTTACGTGATTATGGTAGATTGATCTCGGTTAATCGGATGCTGACGCTGGACTCAGTAAAAGCACGAATTGATCGAGAACAAGCGCTAACTTTTTTAGAATTTAATTATGCTTTATTACAAGCTTATGATTTTTGTCAGCTAAATAAGAAATATGGTTGTGTATTACAAATTGGTGGAAGCGATCAGTGGGGTAATATCGTTATGGGTGTAGATTTATGTCATAAGTTCTCTAAACAGGAAGTGTATGGTATTACTACGCCTTTACTGACCACAAGTTCTGGTCAAAAAATGGGTAAGTCAGTTAATGGTGCTGTTTGGTTAAACGAAGAAATGTTAAGCCCATATGAATATTATCAATTCTGGCGCAATTGTGCTGATGCTGATTTAACAAGATTTACAAAATTATATGCTGAATTCACTGATACTGAATTTAGTGAATTTAATCATTTAGTTGACAGCGATATTAACGCTGCAAAAAAGCAGCTGGCCTTTAAGCTAACTGCTATTTGTCATGGCGAGGCAGCAGCAGTGGATGCATTAACAACTGCCACTAAACTATTTGAACACAAGATGATAGATGCTAACTTACCTACTATTTTTATCACGATTGATCAACTTGCAAACGGTATTCCTATTTGTGAATTGTTGGTAGTCGCTAATTTGGCTAGTTCAAAATCTGAGGGTAGTAGATTAATTAGAGGTGGTGGTGCAAAAATTAATGATCATCTGGTCAGTGATGAAAATATGGTAGTGAATAGTAGCTTGTTGTTTGATCAAAGCTATTTGAAATTATCATCAGGTAAGAAAAAACATCTGTTAATTAAAGTTAAATAAATTAGATATGATTAATATAGAACTTCCAGATAAAACTAAGATGCAATTTGAGCTTGGCATTACAGGCTTTGACATTGCCAGTAAAATATCATCTTCACTAGCTAAAGAAGCGTTGGTGATTGAAGTAAATGGTGAGCTCAAAGATTTAAGTTTGCCAATTAATGTTGATGCTAGCATCAGAATTTTAACTGCCAAAGATCAAGAATGCCTGGAAGTCTTGCGTCATGATGCTGCACATATTCTTGCAGAAGCGGCAAAAGAGTTGTTTCAAGATATCCAAGTGACTATAGGACCAGCGATTGAAAATGGTTTTTATTATGATTTTGCTACTACTAAGCCATTTACTCCAGAAGATATGACGGCTCTTGAAAAAAAAATGCACGAGATTGTTAAGCGTAATGAAAAAATTACTCGTGAAGTTTGGAATAGAGATGATGCAATAAAATTTTTTCGTGAGCAGAAAGAACCTTACAAGGCAGAAATAATAGAATCAATAGCTGTGGATCAACAAATTACTATTTATAAGCAAGGTAATTTTGTTGATATATGTCGTGGTCCACATAGCCCATCTACCGGTAAAGTAAAACATTTTAAGCTAATGAAAATTGCCGGCGCTTATTGGCGTGGCGATAGTAAGAATCAGATGTTACAGCGTATATATGGTACGGCCTGGGCTACGGCAAGTCAGCTTGATGATTATTTAAATATGCTAGAAGAAGCTGAAAAACGTGATCACAGAAAAGTTGGTCGTGAGCTTGACCTTTTTCATTTTCAAGATGAAGCTCAAGGTATGCCTTTCTGGCATGATAAGGGATGGAGCATCTATCGTACCATTGAGCAGTATATTAGAACTAAAATTAGAAAGGCTGGATATATTGAGGTAAAAACACCAGTACTATTAGATAAGAGCCTTTGGGAGGCTTCAGGACATTGGGAAAAATTTAGAGAAAATATGTTTGCTTTAGAAGCTGATGAGAAAATATTAGCTTTAAAGCCAATGAATTGTCCTTGTCATGTACAAATATTTAAACAAGGTACCAAGAGTTATCGTGATTTACCTTTGCGAATGGCGGAATTTGGTCTATGCCATCGTAATGAGGCTTCTGGTGGATTACATGGTTTAATGAGAGTACGTTCTATGGTGCAAGATGATGCTCACATTTTTTGTACTAATGATCAAATAATTAGTGAGACAGTAAATTTTTGTAAATTATTACAAGAAGTATATAGCGATTTCGGTTTTAATGTGGTTAACGTAAAATTTTCTGATCGCCCTGCGCTCAGAGCTGGAGCTGATGAAGTTTGGGATCAAGCAGAATCTGCATTGCAGAAAGCAGTGGTTGCTGCTGGGCTGGAATACACTTTAAATCCTGGTGATGGAGCATTTTATGGACCAAAGTTGGAATTTCATTTAAGAGATGCTATTGGCAGAGATTGGCAGTGCGGAACCTTACAAGTGGATTTTGTCTTGCCTGAGCGTTTAGATGCTATTTATATTGCAGCTGGTGGAGAAAAAAAGCGCCCAGTAATGTTACATCGAGCAATTTTAGGGTCATTAGAGAGATTTATTGGCATTTTGATTGAAGAATATGTTGGTAAATTTCCTTTGTGGCTAGCGCCTACACAGGTTGCGGTGCTTACTATTACTAATGATAGTGATGAATATGCAGCTCAAGTGAATAAGCTGTTAGTCGAAAATGGTGTAAGATCAGAACTTGACATTTCTGCAGAAAAAGTGAATTATAAAGTACGTAATTTCTCAAGTAAAAAAGTGCCACTGATAGCAGTCGTCGGTAAGCAGGAAGTGCTCGATGGCACTATAACATTACGAACATTAGGTTCAAGTGAACAGAAAGTAATGAGTGTAATGGATTTAATACAGTTTGTATTGCTTGAGAACAACAAATATACTTGTTAAACTTCGAGAATTGGCGTTGTCGTATCTAAAGATCTGTGGTGTTCACGTACTTAAGTACGCTGCGCTCCGCAGACGGAGATACTCCTAGCTCTTTTTCAATTTTGACCTTCGTCTATCCAATGTTCACGAAGTAATGTTCATGAAGTATAAGTATTAACTATTTTAAGGAGTAAGGCTATTTCTGGAACAAAAGATAATAATTTCCCTAAAGCTAACAGAGATATTAGAGCTAAATTAGTTAGATTAGTAGATGAAAATGGTGAAATGTGTGGTGTAGTTACTATACATGAGGCTTTGGAGCGTGCTGAGAAAGCTGCGTTAGACTTAGTTGAGGTGTCGCCTACTGCTGAACCGCCAGTATGTAAGATATTGGATTTTGGTAAATTTAAATATGAATCTAAGAAAAAAGTTCACGATAGCAAGAAAAAGCAGAAAATTACAGTCATTAAAGAAATGAAATTTAAGCTTAATATAGGTCAAGGTGATTTTGATACTAAGTTACGTAAAATTAAAGAGTTTCTTAGTGAAGGGGATAAAGTAAAGATTTCTTTATGGTTTAAAGGTAGGGAAATTATGCACCAAAATATAGGGATGCAGCTGTTTAATCGGATCATTGCAAGTCTTGAAGGAGTAGCCAAAATTGAATCGGAGCCCAGGATGGAAGGTAAACAAATTATGATGATGGTGTGTCCTATCTCCTCCGGTAGTAAGTAGGTTATGCAAGAGATCTAATATTTTCGAGTTATAGCGTCGCTTAGTTGAATTATGATATGTTAATGGAACAGCGAGGTAGATTGCTTTGTTGCGCGTAAGCTTGAGGCGCAGCATATTTGACATACATAATTCAACTGAGGAAGCCATATATTAGCGCCCTTAGCTCAGCAGGATAGAGCAACAGATTTCTAATCTGTAGGTCGGAGGTTCGAATCCTCCAGGGCGCGCCAAAATTATTACCTAATTTTACTTTAGACAATTGATTGATGAGTGTCAGCATGCTAAATATAAAATTTTCAAAACATACTTTATCTGATAATCAAGTTGAAGTTATCTTTATTGACGAACGGTTAAAACTTGATAATGCAACTATGATATTCGATCAGCAGCATCATGGCTTGATCTCAAAGACCATCCAGGATGCACGTGGTTTTTCCGGTAAATCTGGTCAAAGTAAGATATTAACTACTACCAATAAAGCCGGTGCAGTTAAGCATTTAATTATTATTGGTATCGGTGATGAATCAAAGCTGAAAGCTTCTTGTCTTGAAGAATTAGGGGGAAAGGTTTTGTCTCTAGCTAATTCAACTAAGGCAGTAAGTATTGGTATAATGTTAACCGGTAAAATTGGTGATTTCCAGTGTGAAGTTGCTGCAGCTTTATTAAGCAGTGGGATATTATTAGGGTCTTATCAATTTGATTCATACTTCACCAAGAAAAAAGATGAAGATAAGAATTCTGTAAATGCAGTAGAAATTTTGGTTGATGATATTGCGGTTGCAGAAAAATTATTTATTGAAAAAAAAGCTATAGTAACTGGGGTATTTAGTGCCAGAAATTATATTAGTGAACCTCCTAACATTCTATATCCAGCATCTTATGCAGAGATGATACAGCATGATCTTGAGCCTCTGGGCATTAAGGTGGAGATTTATGGCGAACGAGAAATGCGCAATTTCGGTATGGGAGCTTTGCTTGGTGTGGGGCAAGGATCACAAAATGAATCTAAATTAGTAGTGATGCACTATTTTGGTGAGAGTGATCACAGCATAGCGCCAGTGGCTTTCGTAGGTAAGGGCGTGACTTTTGATTCAGGCGGTATTTCGATCAAACCAGCAGCTGGTATGGGAGATATGAAGTATGACATGGCTGGTTCTGCTGCTTGCGTTGGAGCGATAAAAGCGCTGGTTTTACGTAAGGCAAAAGTCAATGTTGTCGGTGTAATTGGTTTAGTCGAGAATATGCCATCTGGTAATGCTCAAAGACCAGGTGATATAGTTAAGACCATGTCTGGTCAAACTGCAGAAGTACTTAATACTGATGCTGAAGGAAGATTAGTGCTTGCTGATGCTATTTGGTATACGCAAGATAGATTCAAACCAAAATGCATCATCGACCTTGCAACATTGACTGGAGCAATTGTCGTAGCTTTGGGCAATGTTTACGCTGGTTGTTTTTCTAATAACGAAGAACTAGCTTCACAGTTGATTAAAGCTGGAGATCAGGTCAATGAGAAATTATGGCGCATGCCGTTGCATAAAGATTACGACAAGATGTTGAAATCTGATATAGCTGATATGGCTAATATAAGTAGCGGTAATGGTGCTGGTAGTTCTACCGCAGCACATTTTATTGCTCGTTTTGTTAATGAAGGTACTGCTTGGGCTCATCTTGATATTGCAGGTATGGCTTGGGAAAAAAATGGTAAGGCTATTTGTCCAAAAGGTGCCGTTGGTTATGGGGTACGGTTGTTAAATCAATTTATCCAAGATAATTATGAAGTATAGCAAAGCGCAGCCAGCTATTAACACACAAATTAGCAGGATTATGCTGTACTCATCTATTAATACAGCTGTCTTACTTTTTTATATGTTACTATCTATCTGTGCTTTGTTAGCCTATCCAAGATAGAAATATGTCTCGCATATTTGTAATTGGCAATGAAAAAGGGGGTGCAGGTAAAACTACCTGTGCGATGCATTTAATTAGTGCTCTCCTTGATCAAGGGTATAAAGTTGCCAGCATAGATACAGATTTACGTCAGCTCTCACTTACTAATTATATAAAAAATCGAGAATTATATAATCAGAAAAATCCCGATAAATCAGTACCACAATCTTGTCATTTTTATTTAACGACTAACGACGAAAAAGATGAAGATGCAAACCAGTTGTTGTTTGAACAAAAATTAAATGATGCGCGCAATTTAGCGAAATATATAGTAATTGATACTCCTGGTTATCATTCATCATTATCAAAATTAGCTCATTCTTATGCTGATACCATCATTACACCTATTAATGATAGTTTTATGGATCTGGACGTCATGGCTAAAATAAATCCTGATGATCTTAGTATTATTAGTCCATCTATTTATAGCCAGATGGTTTGGGAACAAAAAATGCAGCGGGCAGCGCGAGATCAGAGCTCAATAGAGTGGATAGTAATGCGTAACCGATTAAGCCAGATTGATGCAGTAAATAAACGTAATGTAGGGTATGTACTCGAAAAATTAGCAAAACGAATTAGTTTTAAGATTGCTCCTGGCTTTAGTGAACGTGTAGTATTTCGAGAATTATTTTTATATGGCTTAACATTACTCGACTTAACCACTGCAAATCTCGGAAAGCCACTAGCTTTATCGCATGTGGCAGCTAGGCAAGAATTACGGGATTTTCTAAATTGTTTAGGTATATAGTTTCAGGACGACTGTCTTTGTTCGGGATGATTTTGATAATTGCATAAGATGTTAAAATGAATTCAGCATGGCTTCTATAAAAATTATGCTAATTCAACTTAGTTTACTATAGCGAGAACCTAGTGTGTTGAGTCATGTTAAACTTATACTTCGAGAAGCGTCGAGTAAATATGCGAGAAATTTATTCCATAAACAAAAATTATAACATTCGCTTATTAAAAACTATATTTTCTATTATCCTAATTAGTATGAGTAGTTATTTTATTTATAATAACTATTTTGCGTCTTCTATCAATGAAATTATTACTATTTATCCTGATAATACAGAAACTAAAATCAAACCTTTGCGTACCAGTGAGGACTCTCTACATTCTCCAAATAATTTAACCGACCTTATAACACCAACACAACATAATTATAATAAGAAAATTGATTTGCTCCCTGAGCCAGAGCAACCGTTGAATATTGAATCATTACTTTCTCATAAACAGGAATATATAGATCCAATAGATATTATAATTACTGATATTGTGACTGGTAATAAGGAGCAATCTTCTACTATGACAAAATCGTCAACTATTACTAGCTCTTTGAATATTATTAAAGTTACCGAAAAAACAAAAAAACTAGATCAAACATTAATCCAGAACAAAGTACAACATAAATACAAAATACAATTAGCTTCAGTTAAATCTGAAGTAGAGGGTATAGCTTTATGGGAAAAACTGAAAAAACGACATCCTAAATTACTCATGACGGACAGGATGAGTATGCAAAAAATTAAGGATAATCAGGGTAAATTTTACTATATATTGTTGGTGAATGGATATAATAACTTAAATCAGGCAAAAAATATCTGTAAACAGCTTGCTAAATCACAGCAGCGCTGTACAGTATTAACTAATTAATATATACCTTCGACACTTCAAGATTTGGTGTGTCAAATTTCGGGATTCGCATGCTGTACCTTGAGTCAAATTTGACAACAAAATTATAAACCAGATATATTTATGCAAGAGGTCTAATGATTGCAATAGGTATCACCGGTAGTTTCGCTTCTGGTAAAAGTTTTGTTTTAAACTATCTATCTTCTATGAAGTTTCACATCTTTTCTGCTGATGAATTCGTTAAGAATTTGTATAAAGATCAGTTTATTCAACAGCAAATTTTAAACTTAATACCAGAATTGAAGGTTTTTGATAAAGTCGAAATAGCTAAATTAATTTATCACAATGATAAAATTAGAGAGAGATTACAGAATTTTATTCACCCTTTGGTGATAGAGGCATTATTGGCATTTAAACAAAAAAATAAAGATGATTTATTGCTTTTTGCTGAGATTCCATTATTATTTGAATCTCACTTTGAGTGCTATTTTGATTTAATAGTTACAACTTTTTGCTCTGAACAATCACGGTTAGAACGTGCAAAAATGCGAGTTAATTTTGATCAGCAAATTTATGATCATATTGAAACCATTCAATTACCACAAGATTACAAGATTAAAAAAGCAAATTTTATTATCAATACTGATACCAATCTTATAGAATTAGAATCACAAATTCATAAATTAATACAAAAATGTCATGAATATGCGCGAAATAATAATTGATACTGAAACCACTGGTCTTGACCCAAGGAGTGGGCATCGTATCGTAGAAATTGGGGCTCTGGAAATGATTGATAGAGTGTTAACCGGCGCTCAATTTCATTTTTATCTTAATCCTGAACGTGATATGCCTACTGAAGCATACAGGATTCATGGTATCTCAGGTGAATTTCTTAAGAATAAACCATTGTTTAAAGATGTGGCCATTGAATTTTTACAATTTATTTCGGATAGTAAGTTAGTTATTCATAATGCGCAATTTGATGTCAAGTTTCTTAATCATGAACTGTCATTAATCAATCAACCATCAATTGAGCTTAATAATACCATTGATACTCTTGCAATCTCCAGGAAAATGTTTCCCGGAATGAAGGTCAGCTTAGATGCGCTATGTAAAAGATTTAATGTTGATAATTCTGCACGTCAGTTCCATGGAGCATTAAAGGATGCAGTATTGCTTGCTGAGGTCTATGTAGAATTATTGGGAGGAAAGCAAGGATTTTTTGAAATCACTAACACCAATCAACAGCAAAAATCTGCTATGGCCATTATTACTTCTTATAATGTTGACTCAGCGAAGCTTAAAGTAATATCACCTACTAGAACAGAGCTAGAAAATCATAATAATTTTTTAACAAAACTCGTTGTACCATCAAGTTGGTTATAATTAGTTTTGAAAATATATGTATACCTTCGATACTTCAAAAGTTGGTAAGAAAATAAGCGATGAACACTCGCAACGTATTCTTATACGTGAGAGCATACGAATCTCGAAGTTTGACGTAGCAAATTTTGAAGTATCGCAGGTATATACACAATTAGTAAGTAAAAATAATAGCAAGCTGCATAAACAACTTATCAGAGAACAAATAATTAGAGAACGTAAGACATTCGATGAATATCAATATCAACAAGCTAATAATAAAATTTACAAAAATACATTAGCGGTAATTAGTAATAGATGTCCAAAATTTTTTGATGATACCAAAGCTTCAGAATTTAATAGACATTATATAGGCCTATACTGGCCACTTAAAGGAGAACCAGACTTATTAAGGATTGCTATTATTGCTAATGGTTATATGGGGCTGCCTAAAATATTAGAAACTCAACAGATGATATTTGCCAAATATCATCTGGGTGATCCAGTTTCTCAAAGTTTAATACCTAATTTATATCAACCAACAGCAACCTTTGAAGTATTTCCAGATATTATTATTATCCCTAGTCTTGCGCTTAGCATTAGTGGATATCGTTTAGGGTTTGGGCAAGGATATTATGATCGTTACTTAAGTAGAATTAAAGCATCTAATGCTGTAATCACAGTTGGAATATGTTTTCATCAATGGTTGATGGAATATGTGCCTTATGAAACATTTGATCATAAGCTAGATTATGTCATTACTGATCAATATGTAATAAAAACATGAATCTTAGTATATTTGATATAATAGTTCTAACAATTATCACTACATCATCGATGCTAGGAATGTATCGGGGCTTGATAAAGCTCAGTATTAGTTTTATAGCATTTATGCTATCATTTCTGGCAGCGTATTTTTTATATCCTTTTGTAGAATTAATATTAGTCAGATATCTTGATAGTACTATAGTGATCATGATTCTTAGTAGTATCAGCTCATACCTTATATCGTTACTTATATTAGGTATTGTTACATCAAAACTTTATATAATGGTAGAAAATATTAGCGGAGGAATCGTTGATCGATTTCTTGGATTAGTAGCGGGGTTTATTAGAGGTGGCATCATTGTTGTAATAATATTTATAATTATCACAATATTCGCTTCAACTAGTTATCTAAAAGCAGAGACAATGGCAGATATTATCCAACATTGTGATAGTAAAAAATATCCAAAATGGTTAACTCAGTCTCTGACTTCGCCTTATCTTGAACAAACAAGCGGTGGCTTAATATCTTTTATACCGATTAATTTCTTAGAATCGATTGCGCTACCAAAGTCTAATAAAGCTATTAATAATGGCCTGAAATTAGATAATACAAGAAAGTACAACGATATAGCCCCTAAACGCCAAATTAATCCGGAGTTACAAGATGCTTTAGAGCGTGAGTTGGATGATTTACTGCTAATACAGTAGCATTGATTTGGTAAGAGTTCAGTTTTATAGTGGTACCCGCGGCCGGACTTGAACCGGCAAGGGCTTACGCCCCACGGATTTTAAGTCCGTTATGTCTACCATTCCATCACGCGGGCACATTATAAATATGCTTTAAATCTACAAAAGCTTAAATTTAAATACAGCGATACACTAACTAAAAAAAAATAAAAGAGCAAGTATTTTATCGATGATTTAAGCTTTATGGACAAATTTTTATAACATATGAGTGAGTGTTGTAAGTTTAAAATAAGGTATAATAAATCTTGAAGTCAATATGAACGAATGGCGTTGTTGCTTGAATAGGATTTAAGATTATAGTAAATTAACTTGAACTAGAGATATAATATATCAAGATCAAGAAAAAATGTCAACAAAGCCATACAGCAGTGAACCTAAGATCAAGAGTAAATGAAATCGTTTGTATCACCCCTGAACTTGCGCATCAGCTCATAGCTGAACAATTTCCAGAATATGCTCATTTGCCAATTACATCAGTTGAAAAACAAGGTCATGACAACCGCACTTACCGATTAGGGTCGGACATGTTAATTCGTATGCCAACTGCGAAATCTTATGCTTTGAAAGTACCTAAAGAACAAGCCTTATTACCGAAGCTAGCGCCTCACTTAACTGTCAGTATTCCTGTTCCAATCAAAATGGGTGCTGCGTCTGGAGATTATCCATACCCATTCTCCATTTATAAATGGCTCCCAGGAGCGAGTATTAACCTTCTAGTTTTGGATAATTATGCCGTCGAAAAGCTTGCGTTTGATTTAGTAAAGTTTTTAAAGGAATTACAAAGCATTGATGATGTTGATGGGTCAGTTCCAGGCCAGCATAATTGGTGGCGCGGGTGTAATGTCAGTGTTTACGATAAGGTGCCAGAGAACAAATTTTAGAACTATCAACTGTTATCAATGGGGCATGCGCGATAGATCTGTGGGAGCGTGCCTGCAAGACAAAATGGGATAAACCTCAAATCATGATTCACGGTGATTTTGCGATCGGTAATATGTTGCTTTTGGATGGTAAACTCTCGGCCATTATCGATTTTGGCGGTATGGCTTTAGGTGATCCTGCTTGCGATTTGGTTATTGCCTGGACTTTTCTTAAAGACAATGCGCGAGATATATTCATTCGAGAAATGGCATTAGATGAAGGTACTTGGCTTCGCGCAAAAGCCTGGGTCTTATGGAAGGCAACTTTTGAATTGTGCCAGATAGCAGATAAAAATAGCCTTGAAGCACTCATACAAAAAAGAATTATTGAGGATGTAATTTATGGATAAAGATTCGTCTTATCACGGATGAATATGAAGTTAAGCTTGTGCTGGATGTATTCTATATTTTATAAATAATGTTTCAAATATTGCCCGGTAATGCTCTCAGCACAAGCGGCAATTTCAGCTGGAGTACCAGTAGCCACAATCTTACCACCCTTGTCTCCTCCCTCTGGACCAATGTCAATAATATGATCAGCAGTTTTGATTACATCCATATTGTGTTCTATCACTAGCACAGTATTACCCATATCAACCAATTTATACAAAATTTTAAGTAATCTGCTGATATCGTCAATATGTAAACCTGTAGTTGGTTCATCTAATATGTATAAGGTCTTACCAGTAGAGCGTTTTGATAATTCTTTTGCCAGTTTTATGCGCTGAGCTTCTCCACCTGATAATGTGGTAGCTGATTGACCAATTTTAACATAGCCTAGTCCCACTTCGTTTAAAGTGGATAGTTTTTCATATATCGCTGGTACTTTTTCAAAAAAATTCATTGCATCTTCAACGGTCATTTCTAAAACATCAGAGATCGATTTATCTTTATATTTGACTTCCAGTGTTTCTCGATTGTAGCGATGACCATTACATCCGTCGCATTTAACATACACGTCTGGCAAAAAATGCATTTCTATTTTAATTACTCCGTCTCCTTGACATACCTCACATCGTCCACCTTTGACGTTAAACGAGAATCGACCGACCTTATAACCCCTCGCTTTCGACTCTGGCAGATCAGTAAACCAATCTCGAATAAAGGTAAAGGCACCAGTGTAAGTAGCTGGGTTAGACCTTGGTGTACGGCCTATAGGAGATTGGTTAATATCAATAACTTTATCTACATGTTCCAGCCCTTTAATCACTTCATAATGTCCTGGGTGGATTTTGGCAGTGGGTTCCAAATATTTTAATGCTGCTTTATAAAGTGTATGGATAATCAAGCTTGATTTACCACTACCTGAAACCCCAGTAATTACCGTAAAAGTACCCAGTTTAATGGTAAGATTAACATTTTGTAAATTATTGGAGGTGGCACCTAGTAATTCTATAGTTTTATCGTGACGATTAATATTGTTGCTAATTCTTGTAGCTATGTATTTTTGTCGGCTTAAATATTGTCCAGTAATGCTAGCAGTGCAAGCCTTGATTGTTTCAATAGTACCTTGGGTAATTATATGCCCACCATGAATACCAGCTCCAGGACCGACATCAATAATATAATCAGATTCAATCATGGTTTCTTCATCATGTTCTACCACCAGTACCGTATTACCAAGATCACGAAGATTTTTAAGAGTAGCAATCAATCTGGCATTGTCACGCTGATGCAGGCCGATTGATGGTTCATCAAGTACATATAGCACACCACTTAAACCTGAACCTATTTGCGATGCTAGACGTATACGCTGACTCTCACCACCTGATAAAGTCCCGGATTCTCGTGATAGATTCAGATAGTCAAGTCCAACATTTAACAAAAATGTTAATCGCTCAGAGATTTCCTTTAAAATTTGCTCTGCAATAAATAATTGTTTGCTACTTAATTTGAATTCCAGCTGCCCAAACCAGTGTTTAGCTTCAACTATAGTCATCTTGGTAACTTGGCCAATATTTAGATCAGCTATTTTTATGCATAAAGATTCTGCTTTTAATCGGTAGCCATTGCAAATGCTGCAATTATATTCAGTTTTAAACTTTATCAGATCTTCTTTTAGCCAAGCGGAATCAGCTTTACGATATTTTTCCTCTAGGCTAGGGATAATGCCAGCAAAAGGTTGAGCTACTAGTTGTGACTTGACACCATCATAATATTTAAAATTAATTATTTCGCCATCAGAACCATAAAATAGCATTTTTTTGATATTTTCAGGTAAATTGGCAAAAGGTGTATCTACTGAAAATTGATAATGATTGGCTAAGCCGGTAATAGTATCCAAGAAAATTTTGGATAGTTCTTTCCCCCACGGAGCAATAGCACCACTCTTAATGCTTAAGGCTGGATTTGGCACTATCAATTCTTGATCAAAGAACATTTCCTTACCCAAACCTTCGCAGTGGGTACAAGCACCAAATGGACTATTGAATGAAAAAATACGTGGTTCAATTTCAGCAATTTGGAATCCAGAAATAGGACAAGCATATTTTTCAGAAAAAATTATCCTATCGCCTTGAGTATACTCAGCTAAATTTTGTGATCCATCCATACGTTCTGGCGCTTCAACAATCTCAATACAAATTATCCCATCTGCAAGTTTCAGCGCTAATTCAATACTATCAGCTGTTCTGTTACCAAGATCATCTGCTACCATAATTCTATCAATAATTACCTCAATATTATGTTTTTTGTTTTTATCAAGTTTGGGTAATTCATCAATATTGTATACTATGCCATCAATGATTAATCGCTGAAACCCTTGCTTCTTCAGAGTTAACATTTCATGACGAAATTCGCCTTTTTGTGATCTAACAATTGGTGCCAAAATATAAAGCTTGATTCCTGGTGGCAAGTTATGCACTATATCCACCATTTCGGAGATAGTTTGACTTTTTATGGGCAATCCTGTTGCCGGAGAATAAGGTATACCGATTCTGGCATATAATAACCGCAGATAATCATAAATTTCAGTGATAGTTCCTACTGTGGAACGAGGATTCCTAGAAGTGGTTTTTTGATCAATGGCAATGGCTGGGGATAAGCCGGTGATTGATTCAACATCTGGTTTATTTTGCAGGTGGAGAAATTGTCTGGCATATGAAGATAAGCTTTCAACATATCGCCTTTGTCCTTCTGCATAAATAGTGTCAAATGCAAGTGAAGATTTCCCAGATCCACTAAGTCCGGTAATTACAACTAGTTGGTTACGTGGAATATCAACATTAACATCTTTAAGGTTATGTTGCTTTGCTCCACGTACTTTGATATATTCTTGCATAACTTGAATTGGTAGTTAAAAAACCTATGGCATTATAGGAGAATTTCTTTTACTATTGCAATAGCTATTAAAAATAATATAGTTGTTTGCTAATAGTTTAGATAGCTAATTTTTTATTGGGTCGATATAAATTTATGGTTAATAGTTTAAATAAGGTTATATTAATTGGTAATGTAGGGCGTGATCCAGAGGTAAGGTCTACTAGTGAAGGCAAGGAAATAATAACTTTAAGCCTTGCAACTAGTGAATCCTGGAAAGATCGTGCTACTGGTGAACGCAAAGAAAAAACGGAATGGCACCGTATTGTAGTATTTAATGAGGGGTTAGTTGGTATTATCAAGAATTATGTAAAAAAAGGCAGTAAAATATATATAGAAGGTAGTTTACAAACGCGTAAGTGGGTTGATCAAGCTGGCCAGGAAAAATATACTACTGAGATTGTTTTACAAAATTTTAATGCTAATCTGATTTTGCTTGATGCTAAGAATCCTGGTAATAGCCCGGAGTCAGTATCAGTAAAGAATAATAATAGCAATTTTGATCATAGTGAGCTTGATGATGAAATACCTTTTTAATATATACTCGTTATTTCACGCGAGCGCCTCTAGCTTTCTTAATAAATCATTAAGGATATTTATCACCTTAATGATTGGCAGCATGCTGTTGTCTGCTTGCCATACTACTAATGTTATAACCAGAAATATTGATTCGGATTTTGTTGGTAATTCAAATGGCTTTACCAAAAAATTAGTCAAGGGTGGTAATTTCTGGATTACTACTTATCAAAGAATCAGTAATAAACACTTACCATACGTATTTTATATTGAAGGCGATGGTTTAGCTTTTATGGGACGCTATAGTATTTCTGATAATCCAACTCCTGTACGTCCAATGTTATTAAAGCTGGCTGCTTTAGATAATAGACCTAATGTTGTGTATATAGCACGTCCATGCCAATTTACCCCTATGAATTTGAATCCAAACTGTAATCAGTCTTATTGGACTAATTTAAGAATGTCTGATGAAGTGGTGACTTCCTTGGATAAAGTCATCAATGTTACTAATAATGAGTTGCCATTTAGTTTAGTTGGTTACTCAGGTGGTGGTGGCATCGCAGTATTAATTGCTGCTAGAAATAAGTTGGTCAAGGACATTATTACTATTTCAGGAAATCTCGATCATATTGGCTTTAACAAATATCATAATACTACTCCAATGCTAGGTTCACTCAATCCTATTGATTATGCAACAAAAATACGTAATATACCGCAGTTACATATATCCGGAGGAAAAGATACTACAGTGCCTCCTTTTATAGCTGATAAATTTGTTCAGGCTAGTGGTTCCACTTGTGTGCATCAGCATATTTTTGATGTGGCACAGCATACTAAGGGATGGGAAGCTACTTGGGATTATATCTTGAACATGCCATTAACATGTTATAAAAATTAGGTGAGTGGTTTTTAAATGTACTCGATGTCATTCTAAGTTTAAGGCAAGAATGACACCGGTGTATATAAAATCAGACAACCGAAAGATCGTGAATCGACACTCACAAAATTGTTCTAGTAGTATAGGAATTTCAAAAATTTTACCAAAAATATTTTTTTGAAAATTTTAAAATTTTCTTTAAAAATTTGGTTGTTAAATTGTGATATTAGAAATTATTGACACTTGTATAAAAATCTTCTCTTAAAATCTATCTCAAAATAGGCCAATTTTTTAAAATTATATTAACGTGGCGTGAAGCAACGGTTCACCATATGAATATCACCGAGGCGTTCACAATAATTCATTGATCTTCACTAATAACAAGGGTGGAGATAAACCGTAATAAACCTGTCTCAGGCTCATAAATTGATTACAGTTTGGACAAGATAACGGATCTTTTTTAAAGTTTAACCAAATCATTAATCTCCAGTTCAATGACTTGATTTTCTTAGGTATAATTTGGTTTATCGCCTTATATACAATAGGTAGTTGTATTCCTCTAGTTCTGTTAGATAAAAAGCCGTAGTACCTTATTATTCGAAAATAACGATCGGGTATGTGCATAATCAGGCTAGATATAAACTGCAGTACAGGCATTGTGACGTGATCAATCGTGTTATTGTAGTGGTCAAGAAATCTAAACGTTACTTGCAGTCCATCATATTCCTCTATTCTTGCCTCAGAAATAGGAGGTCGTTTTATATATCGCCCTAAATAGTTTATGTTGCGTTTATGATCGTCTGATGGTTTTTGCAAATAAACATACCAACTGATTTCATATAGGCCGATCATCCAGTTGTTAAAATCGCCATCATTTTGATATTTCGACGGTAATTTCAAATTACTTGAGGCGTATTCTGAGCGAAATAACTCAAGAATTCTATGTCTCCACATTTTTTTAATAGGCTCGGCAGGGAAAAATAATTTACGCCAATTACCCTTGCTATCTATACCGCCGCAAGTAACCGATAAATGGATATGAACATTACGTTTTAAATCTCTACCGAAGGTGTGCAGGGCAGTAAATATAGCGACTACAATCTTTTTCTTTGTTGCTATTTCCTTAATAATTCCGGCGGCAACAGCAGAAATTAATCCAAACAGATTGCGATTAAGCCAAAATATTGGCCATAATGAGTCGGGCATTGTAAATGTAATGTGCTGCCAACGTGTCTTTGGTAGAACATTGGTAGCTTTACTTATCCATTGATCTGTTTGCTTCTTACCGCAACGAGAACAAAATCTACCTTTACAACTAAATACTACTGATTTACCGTGATCACATGTAGGGCAGCTATAACTCTTAAATCCTAAATATTTCGTTCCGCACAATATAACTTTAGTAACGTTAAAGATAATACCATACCTCAGCTCGCTATATTTTTCAGTGAAATCGACGCCAATTACCCCGATCAAGAAAAATATGTTTTATAGAGATTCCTTTACCGATTATTTCCATCTTTTACTCTGATTATTTGTAATGACTTGCATATTACCTTTGATAACAGAAGTTGGCAAGAGATGTAAAAAGCTAAGCTGCCACCGATAGGTGGCTTATCTTGATTCTTTGATAGTATTTACCACTTTTGTGTCCTTTAAAAACTTCGCCCCTCTTTCCCCAGCCTTTATCCTTGATTATACTCATCTCTATACCTGACTCGTTAAGTATAGACAAGATTATCGTGCTCTATGTTTTATAGATTCTAAATATTTTCGATGTTGACCTCTGAGAATTACTTAATTTTATATATTCAATTACTCTTGATCCTAACATAACCTATTCTGCTACAAAGTAATGTCATATTACTCTAGTAATTCAGCCAAGTATTATATAATGGACTTCTTGCTAAACTGACTTGCTGGCTACATTAAAGGCAAGAAATTCTTAGTTAATCTTTGGGAAATATGAAGAAACACGATATAATTAAAATTATCCGCTTAAGGCAGTTAAGTTAATATGAAGAAGATAAGCATCATTTTCTTATTTGTAATTTGGGTATTTAATGGTTTTGCCATAGAAATACCATCTTTAGCAGGAAGAGTGAGAGTGTTCAATGAACCATACGCGTCAAGTTAAGGAAAAAGAGACGACACGAGCCGTCATTGGTCATTGCGAGACCGACCACGATAGTGGTCGTGGCAATCCAAGTTAAATAGTCGTTTCACTTTCTGGATTGCTTCGCCTTCGGCTCGCAATGACGAGCCTTACTTTAATTGATACAGTTCATTGAACACCCTCGTTTGTAAGAAGTCTAAATTAAATATTACTGGAGTTTAAAGATGATTTATTCATGAAGGCACAATATTTACCATTTTTATTGATAGTAGCGCTTATTAACAGTTGTATTGAATTAGAGATATCTGCTCCTAGTTTTCTAGATATTGCTGAACAGTTGCAAGTTCCATATTCTATGGTAGGACTGACTATTACTTATAATTTATTTGGCTTTTGTCTTGCAGCATTAATTTATGGGCCATTATCAGAAAGTTATGGACGTCGTAAAATCATGCTAATTGGCAATGTAATTTTAGCAATTGGTGCTATAGGTTGTGTCTTTGCTCCTTCTATTGAAGGATTATTAATGGCTAGATTTATCCAGGGTATAGGTGCTGCAACTTCTGCTGTAGTGGTATCGGCAATTATTGCCGACAGCTATGGTATTGATAAAGCCACACAATTATATGGAATAATGAATGCTATTTTTACTACTATAATGGCGTTAGCACCAATAATCGGAGGGTTTATTAATAAGGAAATTGGCTGGCGTGGAAATTATGCTTGTGTTGCCATTATATGTTTAATTTCTTTAATATTGTTATATTTTTTCTTGCCGGAAACATTAAAGAAACAAACGCCTCTCGATATTAAATCTATTTTTGTAGATTACAAGACATTATTAACTAATCCTATCTTCCTCAGCGCTTCGGCGGTTCCAAGTTTATGTTATGGTGTTTATATGGCTTTTATTGCTATCTCGCCATTTTTATATATGCAGACATTTAAGCTTGGTATGTTAAATTATACTCTACATCAGGGAGTAGTTATTGCAGTTTTTGCGATTGTCAGCCTAGGCTCAGGGTGGCTAATCAAGAAACTTGGTACAATAAACGCGATTTATTTAGGTTTAGTTTTATATATTATTGGCTCAATTATGACTTTGTTTGCCAATTCACCTTATGTTGTAACTTTCAGCCTCAGTATTTGTGGTATTGGAGCAGCTATTTTTTATCCTATAATTTTTGTGCGTTCAATTGAGATATTTCCTGAACTCAAAGGTACAGCTTCATCTGCAATCATGAGTATGCGCTATGTGTTGTGCTCTACTCTTACTTGGATAGCCAGCTACTCTTATGATGGCACACCAGCAACATTTGCTCATGTAATTATTATAACAACGATATTTATTATATTATTTATAATTCATCTAAAGAGAAATATGTTTTTTCATCTTGTTAAGCCGTAAAAAATTATTGTCTATAAGGCCTAGAATGAAATGTTAATTGAGTTGTTAATATTTATAGCCATAGGAATAGCCGTTGCAGCTCCGGTAGGTCCTATAGGTATGTTTTGTATCCGTAAACTCTAGAGCGTGGATTTATCGGCGCTGTTGCTGTAGGAATAGGCGCCGCAATCGCAGATGGTATTTATGCTTTTATTGGAGCAGCAGGATTAGCGGTAATTTCAAATTTCTTACTTGAAAGAGCTAACTTGATTAAAAAAATTGGTGGAATATTTTTATTATATCTGGCTTTTAAAGAATTTAAGGTACAGCATATTTATAATAGCGTAATTTCCAATCACTATAAAAAATTCATTAAATTGGTAATACAGACTTTTTGCCTTAACATTTCCAATCCCATGACCATACTAAGTTTTATCGCTATATTTGCCGGATTTGCAGATAGAGATGTTAACACCAACAAAGCAATCATTATGGTTGTAGGTATAGTAATTGGCTCAATGGCATGGTGGTTGACACTGGGTCTGATTATAATAAAAGTAAAAATTCATTTATCAGAAAATTCTATGACTCGTATTCGTTACTTGTCGGCCTTGATTCTTGCTGGATTTGGGGCATGGAGTATTATCAGCAGCATAATTTAAGTGTTGAAATGTAGCTATTAAATAAATTTTTATAAAATTTCTGATGTTGCTAATTATTTCTTAAAGTTTTTTTGATATATAACTATTAAATTCCAATTTAATACATAGAGGATCTATGGCCAACTATCAGAACTTTTTAAACTACCTTAAACAACATCAAATCTATTTTGTCGATTTTCGTTTCACTGATTTACATGGTGTATGGCACCATATAACTTATCCAGTATCGATGATTAATGAAGAATTACTAAATGGTAGTATCTTTTTTGATGGCTCCTCAATTCAATATTGGTGTGCTATTAATCAGTCAGATATGTTGTTAATACCAGATATATCACCAAACCTGGATAACATCGCAATTGATCCATTTGCAGATGTAGCTACAGTGATTGTTACATGTGATGTATTTGATCCATTAAATTTATTGCCGTATAAAAAAGATCCGCGCTATGTCGCAAAACAAGCCGAAAAATATCTACAACAAACTGGGATTGCAGACACTGCCTACTTTGGTCCAGAAGTAGAATTTTTTATTTTTGATAGTGTTCATTTTCAGTCAAATGCTGAGCATTGTTTCTATAATATCAAATCTGATGAATTTACTCATAATAATGGTGCTATGACAGATAATAATCATGGATGCCGGCCAAAGGCCAAAGGTGGTTATTTTCCAGTAGCACCATTGGATTCGATGCACAATATGCGTTCTAAAATGTTAATAGATATGCAAACGATGGGGTTGGAGGTAGAAAAACATCATCATGAGGTGGCGCCAGCTCAGCATGAGATCGGTATTAAATATAGGTCGTTATTACATAGTGCTGATGCAATACAAATTTATAAATATGTGGTTCGTAATGTGGCTCGTAGTTGTGGTAAGACAGCAAGTTTTATGGCAAAACCAGTATTTGCTGATAATGGCTCTGGGATGCATGTTCATCAATCATTATGGCTTAATGGTAATTCCTTATTTGCAGGTATGGAATATGCAGGCCTATCTGAAATAGCACTATATTATATTGGTGGTATTTTAAAACATGCAAAAAGTTTAAATGCATTTACTAACCCGACCACCAATAGCTATAAGCGTTTAGTGCCAGGTTTTGAGGCGCCGGTAATTTGTGCTTATTCCATGCGTAATAGATCAGCTGCTTGCAGAATACCGGTTGAAAATTCACCTAATGCAAAACGGGTGGAAATAAGATTTCCTGATCCAACTGCTAATCCTTATTTGGCCTTTGCTGCAATGATTATGGCTGGTATTGATGGTATTCAAAATAAAATTCATCCAGGAGAAAGCCATAATGAAGATTTATTTGAAGATAAAGAGATTGCCAAAACATTGCCAAGCGTAGCAGGTTCGCTAAGAGAAGCTCTAGTTGCTTTAGAGCAGGATAATAATTATTTATTGATTGGAGAAGTTTTTAGTAAGGAACTATTAGCGAGCTATTTAGAGATGAAATGGAAAGAAGTGACTGCCATCGAGCAATTCCCTCATCCATTGGAATTTAGTTATTATTATAATAACTAAATTAGCGTTCAATATGTGACAATATTTAAATTTTTAGAGGGTAGATGTAAACAAACTAATAATCATCGATATTTTCATCTGTAATCTCACCATTTTTTGGCGAGATTACAGTCAAGTTAAATTTTTCTTGTCTGAAGTTATTCATCTCGTGTATAAATATGGCTAAAGATACTTAGGAGAGCGTTATACAGTGATGAAGATGAAATTTTCTTACCTATTCATATTAGGGTTATTACTTATTGGTTGTAAAAGCAAAAAAAAAGATAACGACATTATTGTTCCTGCTGCAGAACTATATGGTAATGCTTTGGTTCTATTGGAGAAGAATAAATATAATGATGCCGCCAACGAATTTGGCAAAGTGTTTTTACAGCATCCAGGAAACTTAGTTACACCACAAGCCGAGTTGATGCATGCTTATTCTTTGTTTTTAGCAACCGAATATGAAGAAGCTGTTGATGTATTAGATACGTTTATCAAATTACATCCAATGAACCTGGACATCGCATATGCATATTATCTTAAAGGATTATCGTATTATATGCAAATTTCCAACGTCCACCTTGATCAATCTAGAACAAGCCTAGCCAAGGCAAGTTTTGATGATGTGATCCAACGTTTTCCTGGAACTAAATACGCTATAGATGCAGCATTAAAAATTGATCTGGTAAATGATCATCTCGCTGGAAAAGAGATGGAAGTAGGGCGCTATTATTTACGCATTAAGAACCCGATTGCAGCCATTCTCAGATTCCAAAATGTAATAGAGCAATATCAAACTACCTCTCATACTTCCGAAGCTCTATATCGTCTGGTTTTAGGTTATAAATCACTTGGATTAAATGAGGATGCTAAAAAATATGCTGCGGTACTAGGACATAATTATCCAGCAAGTACGTGGTATAAGCATGCCTATGCTTTGGTAACTAAGGAAAAATAAATGCTCTATAACCTCTCTATTAGAAACTTTATCTTGATAGAAGAGTTAGATCTTGAATTTCAGTCAGGATTGTGCGTAATCACAGGTGAGACTGGCGCCGGTAAATCTATTCTGTTAAAAGCATTGCTTTTTTGTTTGAATGGTAAGTCAACTGATAATATCATTAGACATGGCGCTGATTCTTGCACTGTTATTGCTAGCTTTGCATTATCTAAAAACATTAAAGAGCTATTGCTGCAGCTGCAAATTGAAAGTGAAGATGAGCTGGTAATAAGGCGTAGCCAAACATTAGATAATCGTAAAAAATTTTTAATCAATGATCAAATAGTTACTGCTAAAACTGTAACTATGATTGCTGATATTTTATTTGAATTACATGGGCAGAATACTCATACTGCTTTACTAAAATCATCGTCACACATAAATCATCTTGATGATTACGGTAATCTTACTGATTTACGTAAAACACTGGCCAGTGAATATAATAAGTTACATAATATAAAATCTCAGCTTAGAGAAATCTCTGATCAGCAACAAGAAGCCCTGCATGAAATTGATTATTTGCAATTTATTACTGATGAATTATCAACAATAAACATTGAAATTGATGAAGAGGAGCATCTGGCTGATTTAAGACGTAGCTTACAAAATCGAGATAAGGAGCTACAACTGCTTTTTGATCTTTTATCACAGCTGGAAACTCCAGAACTATCTCAAGCAATTAGTCGTGCTAACCGCATTATTAGTCGTATCAACCAAGAAGATCAGCGTTTTTTCAATATCCGTCAACAATTAGAAGAAGCTGACAATAATCTGGCAGAAGCCAAACAACAATTACAAGATATTATCGCTAATCTATCAGTTGACGAGCACAACCTTGATACAATAGAAGAAAGGTTATTTACCATCAAAGGGCTAGTGCGTAAATATGGAGTATCATCAGGTAATCAATTGCCTGATTTTCTTGTAAATGCAAAATTAAAATTATTAGGGTTACAGCAAAAAATGGCTAATAGTAGCAACTTGCATGAACAACTTAAAACACTAGAAAGTAAATATTTAGATCTAGCCAAAACACTATCCACAAAACGTGCAGCAGTAGCCTTAGCACTGGAAGCAAGTATACAACAGGAGCTGGCGCTGTTACAAATGGAGAAAGTGTTATTCAAGGTAGAGCTTACTATTAAACCGATAGCTGATGTTACCGGTATTGATGAAGTGCGGTTCACCGCTTCTACTAACCCAGGAATGCCATATATTGCAATAGATAAGATTGCTTCAGGTGGAGAATTATCACGTTTTATGTTGGCATTAAAATCAACTCTTGTAACTAATGATGCGATACCATTAGTAATTTTTGATGAAATTGATACTGGCGTTAGCGGTATAGTGGCAGATAGTATCGGTAATCGTTTAAAACAATTAGCCAAAGTTTCTCAAGTTATAGTAATCACTCACCAGCCTCAGGTAGCTGCAAAAGCAGATCAACATCTTTTAGTCAGTAAAATACACCTCAATGAACAAACAAAGGCTATTGTTCGTATCCTTACCGAACCAGAAAGAATACAAGCGCTGGCACAAATGATTGCCGGTAAAACAATTACTGAAAATAGTGTTAAGGCAGCACAGGATTTACTTGCATACACTCGTTAAATTCTAGCAATAGATCATGTTATTGTGGACGTTTTTGAGAACGTTCAACAAACCATAAGCGTCAAGTTAAGGAAAATTGACACTCAATCGTCTGAGAGGGTAGATGTAAACAAAACGTTAAGATGATTTTTAGGATATTTTTTATATTTCAAGGCAAATTTTATGATAATAGTGGCTTTATTAGAATAAAATTTGGCGTAGAAAGATAAGAAAATAGGCAAAAATTCAATTAACGTTTTGTTTACATCTACCTTCTTAGACCTCTTTTCGAAATGTGAGTGTTATTGAGTTAAAATAGAGAGTTTGTGAGGGAGGTCTATTTTATAAAGTTTTGCAAAAATCCAATACTTCTTGGGCATGACCATTTATTGATACTTTAGGCCAGATATGCTTGATCTTACCAGTTTGATTAATAAGAAAAGTTGTTCGATTGATTCCCATATATTTTTTACCATACATTGATTTCTCTACCCATACTCCATAACGCTCACAAGTATCAGAGTCAGCATCAGAAGCAAGATCAAATTTTAGACAATATTTATCCTGAAATTTATTATGAGAACTGATATTATCCTTGGAGATTCCAATAATTATTGCATTTGCTTTTGCAAATTCGGGCTTTAAAAGATTAAATGCTTGTGCTTCCAGTGTGCAGCCTGGAGTATCATCTTTAGGATAAAAATATAATACTACTATTTTACCTTTCAATTTGGACAGAGTGATTTCTGTACCATCTTTGATTGGCATGGTAAAATCCGGAGCTATATCATCAATATTTAATGTCGTCATAATTTTACCTTTTTATTTATTAACAATTCCGGTGTTATTTATTAGACCTTTTTTGAAACTCGCTCCTGACGAGGAAATGCTAGGAGCAACGGAGCGCAAGAGCGCAGTGTACATATAGTACATGAGCATCTGAGCACCGGAGCAACGCAGCAGTTACCGTCAGGAGTAGAGTTTCAAAAGAGGTCTATTATTAAATCAAACTTACCATCCTTAGTCGTAACAATCCTGGTTTCAGTATTATAAATTATAGGGTCATTTACTTGCTCATGTCCAAATCTATTACTCTTGAATATCGGAATATTTACGGTTGCAGCAAAATCTTTTAGCGCTGCCATTATATTTTGATCATCATTACCACAAGCACCAAATATTATAGCTTTTACTTCTACTAGCAAACCAGCCTGCAGTAAATGAGTTAAGGCTCGATCTAGCTGGTACGGCTTAATCCCTACATCCTCTAAAAAAAGAATTTTATTGGAGGTTTTTATTTGCCACTCTGTACCAATACTTGTTTCAACAATAGTTAAATTACCTCCAGTAAGCACCCCCTTGACATGCTTCTTCTGCTCATCAGCCAAACTATTAATCGCTAGCAATCCTTTGATAGTAACTGACTTTACTTTGCCACTCACTATTTCTGCTATTTTTGTAAAATTCGTTCGTCTCTTGTCTTGGTTTAATATCTCGACAATACCATTTCCATGGATGGTTTTCCATCCCCACTCCTGAGTCAGAAAAATATGTAATACCGTAATATCGCTAAATCCAATAAGCCACTTATCTTTAGCTGGTTTTTTTAATCGTTTTAACAATGGTATTATTTTTGCTGCACCATACCCTCCGCGCAAGCACCAAACTATCTGTGAAGATTGATCAAACAATGCATTTTTTAAACATTCAAACCTAACTTGATCAGTATGAGCATGAAAAAGTGATTTTGATCCATCAAAACAATTGTTAGGTAACAGTAATTTTAATGATGAAATATTGCGTAACTTCTCCAATGAGGCATCATCTGTGCCAGATGCAGGAGCGACTATAGTAATTGGTGTGTTTTTTAATAATCTAAGGAAGTCTGCATTATCTTGCTGAAAATCAGCAAAGACTACCTTAGTAATTAATAATAACACAAAAAAAACAAGGGCTTTATAGCTTGAATACATATTAATTGAGCTATTGTTGTGTTGGTGAGTTATTATTAGTATTTTTATTATTTATCTGTTGTTTTTGTAAAAATTCAGTCAATGAAGTAGAATCAGCGGTCAGTTGTGGAGCTATTATCGTGCCAGCAGACTTAATTCCTAATGATGTTGGCACAGAAGAATTGTACTTACTACCATTCGGAGCTGGTGAAAATGCATAAAATGAGAATAGAGATGATAAATTCAGTTGTAAATCATAGATATTGATAGCCGCAACAACAGCTGCATTGGCATATTTGGTTTGTAATGTTGTGTTTTTTAAAGTTGCTACTCCTTGAATTAATTCAAGATCACTGCTGAGAGAGTTGATTTGTGTTTGGCCAGTAGATAAGGCATTATTCAGATCTGTTTTGAACTGAGTTATATCATAGTTAGGTTGGCTTATATTTGCTATTAATGTATCAATAGAGAAATTATTTATTTTTACATTCTTAGCAACAAACGAAGATTTTGTATAAAGATTATATAACAATTTTTCTATACTATCACCATTAGTAGTAATCATACCGTTAACACTAGCAGAACCATCAGAGTTAAGCCAACCAACTGGTAGTATTTTTGATAATGCAGCCACGTCAATAGTATTCAATGCATATACTAAATTCCAGGTATACGGATCTAGTAGCACACTACCTTCCACTTCTATAGTTCCATTAAGAAGTTGCGCTTTTAAGGTAGGGATTTTAAACAGAGTATTGTCGTTTTTAGTGGAGAATGTTACTTTTTCTAAAACCAGATCATTTTGGTAGATCTTGGAAAAAAAACA
Organism: Candidatus Trichorickettsia mobilis; assembly: GCF_963422225.1. Classification (NCBI taxonomy): domain Bacteria; kingdom Pseudomonadati; phylum Pseudomonadota; class Alphaproteobacteria; order Rickettsiales; family Rickettsiaceae; genus Candidatus Trichorickettsia; species Candidatus Trichorickettsia mobilis. Next base: position 908,747 of record NZ_OY728607.1, on the reverse strand, counting down.
ATCTAGCTGTAGTAATATTTTATCCAGACTGAAGTTATTTAATAAATTGTTACGCAGTTCAAGAAGAAATCCTGGAGACAAAAAACTCACTGGGATTACAGCATCAGTGATTTGTATTACTAATTGTGGACTAAGGCCATCAGTAAGTAGCTTTCCAGTAGCGCGTATATAATCTTGTCCTTTGTTGGTATATAAATTATTAACTATAATTTTTGCTGGAGTAATAGATAACACTATATTTGCTAAGCCCAAATCTTTTTGAGCAAGTTTTAAATTGTCAATAGTAACATCAAAGTTCCCTAAATATGATAAGGCTCTAATTGGCACAAATTTACTTAAATAATCTGCTGCTTTCATGTTTTCTGTCAGGCTTTTAGCAAAATTTAACATTGGTGTAATTACAGGGTATAGAGTCTGATCTAAGTCTAGCTGTGAAAAGCGGAGAAATGATTTGATACGCGGTATGACTCCAATAAATTTACTGGAAATGCTACCTGTAATCTCAAGATCATTGGTTTTTAGTAGAAGATTTTGTAGTGATAAATCTATAGGGGTGCATTTTACCTCAGCTGATAGCGCAAATGGTATAACTCTTTCTACAGTAGCATTTGTACAACCTAGTAAAGAAAGTATGGTATTGAAATTACTGTGCTGCAATGTAAATTTACCATTAAATATGCTACGTACACTATTTTGAGTGACTATACCATTTAGCTGGAATCTGCCACCAGAGGCAATAATTCCAGAAAAATCACTGATTAATAATTGTCCTTGTTGCAAATCTGTAATTAATTTAAACTGATTGATGATATCATCATTACTTAAGATAATTTGATCAATCTCGATTACTGCGTTTAAAGAATTATTGGCAAAAATGAATCTTTCTTGACTCTTATAGCTGGTGTTTTGATCATTTGTTGATGGACTTAATAAAGATTTGAGATCAATTTTTGCAAATTTCAGCGCTATTACATTAGTTGCATTATCATTCTTAGCTAAAGTAATCTCACCACTGCCGATAACAGAGTTAGCTTTAATATTAATAGCCTTAAATTGTAATAAATTTTCATCAGCCACTATATCAAAATTTATGGCTATAGGTTCATTTTGAGTAATTTTAGCTAATAATGGACTAGCATCTGGTAAATGATAGTTTATCAATTCCGGTAAACTCTTAATTTTAGCTGTAACGGTACCTGAAGATAGGCGGTTGTCTTTATATGTTTCTGATAATTGCAGCTCATATCCAGGGGTATTGAGGTTAAGTGTTATATCCAATGAATCTGTTGTGCTACGAAAAAATCCAGAAAATGCTATTTCTTCTATATTGCCACTAAAACTATTATCTGCAGCCCCTATAAAATTGTCGATATTAATGATGGAGTTATTAGTTGGGTCAATAAATGTTAAATGGTTAATATTAATGTCAATATCCTTTTGCACATAATTAACTAAATTTGTAATTAGTCGATCATGAGTACTAACGCTAAATTTGATATTAGGTAAATTTAGTTTTGCATTTGATATTTTAATAAAATTAATTTTTGGTTGAAATTTTAGTAAGGATATGAAAGAAAACCTGAATTCTATATCTTGTAACTCCAATTCTTGATTTGCAATAGTGTCAATAACTAAAGTAGGCCAGGGAAGTGCAACCAATTTAACCTTACCAATGGCTTGACTGTCAAATTCTACAGTTTTTTGTTTTGCTAAGAAATTTACACAAATACTTTTATAATCAATAAAAAATAGTGCTCCAAACAGACCACCAACCAATGTTATACATACCACTAATGTTATAATTGTTCTTTTCATATTTAGATCTCTTGTATAACCTATTCTGGTTGATATGGCGTTAGTCAGTTAGAGCCTCCTACCACCGTCTGAGCTTGAGGCGTGCCGAAGCAATCTAGTAAACAAGGATCTATCACTGGATTGCCCAGCAAGGTGCAATGTTTCGTATTTTCTGGATTGCTTCGGGCTTCAGCCTTCGCAATGACGATGTTGCGCACTGCTTCACTTACCTGCAGTTCAGACGACACGAACCGTCATTGCGAGATCATTTATGATCGAAGCAATCCAGTTATAATTATTCGTTTTACTAGGATTGTCTTGGTTAAAGCCTCAAAGCTTGACTGTTATTCGTCTCTTTTTCTTAACTTGACGCCTATGGTCTTGTTAATCACTTCTTTCTTCAACCTAGCATCTACCCCACACCATGACCTTGATTAACTTTCTGAGTAACAGCGGGACGTTTCTCTGTAGGTACTATTTTTGGGTTAGTTATACCTTTTACAGCTTCTTGTATAACGTCAAGGTTTTTTGCTGTCGTTAATATTGGATCTACTAAAGTTCTTATTTTTTCTTGTAACTTAGTTTTAAAATCACCGGTAACGATTTTATCTTGATCAAGCTGTATGTCACCAGTGCTCCGATTCTTGTGATCGACAATCTCCTCTGTACTTTTACGAAATTCCGGTTCAAGTTCTTTTGCTAATGTTTTAATAATCTGCTGCGCATTTTTTGGGGTCATTACCTCTGAGATATCTTTTCCCTCATTTTCTATTTTAATCTGATGAATAACATTTTTTAATGCATTTTCAATGATTTTGGTGTCACTAAATCTTGCGCCATTTTCTTCTGCTTCTGATTTAAATAAATTTGTGCTAATTATTTTGGCTATAGTTTCTATACCTTCGTGCTCTTTCTGATTTAGCGGATAAGGATCGGGTGCCGATCTTATTGATTGTTCTTGTCTAGTTGTAGTCGCCACATCCTGGCTTACAGGAATATTTTTGATTTCTTGCGCTTGTGCTGCTAATAATAGCGGTTCTACTGCAGTTTTTACTATTTCAGTTGCTGAAGTTTTAAATTCATTACTGGCGATTTTAGCTTGGTCAAGTTGTTTACCACCTGAAATCCAGCCAGCATAGGTGCTTTGTAAGCCTTTGTCACGATATTGTGTGGTGAGCTTTTCTGCTAATGTTTCAATAATCTGCTCTGCATTTTTTTCTGTCATTACCTTTGAGATATTTATTTCTTTATTCTCTCCTTCAATTTTAGTAATAATAGCTTCTAAACCACTCTCAATAAGCTTAACGTCATTTACTCTGCCACCATTGCTAGTGTAACCTGCGCCAAATAATTTTATACCAATTGTCTTTGCTATAGCCTCAACACCATCCAACTCGGGCTTTATCCTGAGTGCTGGAGCTTCAGTTGCTATATTCTGGCTTACGGATTCTTGCTTTTGCACAGGATCAGCTATAGGTATTTGGGGTTGTATTTTAATTGCCGGGGTTTCTTTTACTAAATCCTGACTCACAACTGATATATCTTGTTTTTGAGGCGGGGTTGTACCTTGGATTTCTGGGGTTGTACCTTGGATTTCTGGGGTTGGGATTTGTGTTGCTAATGAAGATGATTGCAGCGCATCTTTGATGGTTGTTTTTATCGAGGTTTCAAGCGTGGCAACTACAGCGTGATCAAGCTGTATACCACCAGTAACCTTGCCAGCCGCAGTATAAGGTGCTGCATCTCGTGCACTATATATTCCAGCAAGTCCTGTTCCCGGAGTATCAGAAAAAGTTCCCCTATCCAGTTTTGTTCCAACCATTTTATCCATATGTTGATCTATCATCTCAGAGATATCAACCACTTTATTCTCTACTTTAACCTGATAAAAAGTATCTTTTAACTGTTGCTCAATAAGCTTAACATCACTCACTCTGCCAGGATTGCTAGCATAGCCTGCATCAAATAACTCTGTACCAATTTTACTTGCCATAGCTTCGATATTATCTAATTCTTGCTTATTGAACTTACTTGAACCACAAACATAATTCATTTCGCTTTTGACCTTATTTGCTACCTCTGCAATTGGAATGTTTGTTTTGAGCTGAATTCTGTCTTCATCTCGTCTTAATGTTCCTGCCCAGGTTTTTTCTACTGCGGTATTTATTATCGTTTCACTAATGCTATTCATCAGTTTTTGTCCTGGTTCTTCTAAAGATTTAATTAGCCCAGTTTTAGCTTCGGGATTTTCTTGAATAAACTTAGTGACTGCTTGCTGTGTTATTTGTTTAATAGTTAGACCGTCTTGACCTCTATTACCACCTTCTTTGAATAATTCTTTGGTTACGTTATCAGCTATATAATTAGCTGTTATAACCCCCTTAATTGTTTCGACATCACTAGTTTTATTTTCTAGAAGAATAGTCATTAGATTATTGGTTTTACCAGCATAATCAGCAACGTGAGTTATGCTTTTCGGATCAATTGGGAATTTTTTATTCAATACATCTTCAGGGGTTGCTTCCAAGCCCTTTTTTATATACTCACCAACAGTGCCACCATCTCGAATAAGTCCTTTGATATTAGTGCTGAGAGCAGTTTTTTGAGCATCGGTCATTACCGGTTCATGCCTATCTTCAATAACTCTGGAAAGTTGCTCTACTGCTTTATCAATAAACTTATCTTGTTGAGCTTGAATTGTTTCCTGGGGAATTGTACCTGCAGCAATCGCAGATTGAGTAATTGGTTTATTATCAGCGGCTATACTTGTAACAACTGCCTTATCAAGGTTATAAGTATCCGCTAGCACTTTACTCTCTGGCAATTTAGCATCAGTTATGTTTGTATCTTTTAGATTCACATTTTGCATGCCAGTTACTTTGCTAAGATCAGCACCGTTTAACGCTAGCCCGGATAAATCCATCCCGGATAAATCTCCAATTATTTTTGCACCATTTAAAGAAATATGACCTGCTTTTACTTCATTTAGCATGCTTTTGAAAGTAGCGGCATCTATAGTTGCTTCGGATAAATTTACATTTTTAAAAGATGCACCAGTAAAATCTACATTTTTAAATTCTGTGTCCTTAAATGAGACATTTTCTAGCTTGGAATTAGTAAAACTATTTCCTTCAATTACTAGATTTTCTAGTTTTAATTTTTCATCTACGCTCTTACCTATTGTCATATTCTGCAATAAGCTATTCATTAAATTTGGATTTGCTTTTAGCTCAGATTCAAGATCCTTTTTTAGATAATCATTGAGTTTTAGCGGCGCTTCAGTATCTCGATACGCATAAACCACGTCTTTTAAAATATTCGCTACCCAAGCTTGTTGTTGTTCTTTTGCTTCAGCTGATTGACTTCCAGTTCCGGTTGCCCAGTTATATAAAGCTCGTGCACCTTGTGTGGCAACATTAGCTGTGACATTTAATGCAGATGTAGGGTCATTATATGCTATAGTAGCAAGAATTTTTGCTCCGTGTTGAGCCATCGCTGTTTTATTACCGTCATCATATGCTTGTACTAAATTTCTCATTGGTTCTGGATTTTGTAATATAGTGTTAGCAATTTGCCCTACATCAGCTCCAGCAAGATATTTTGAAACCACTGATTCCGGATCTTTCTTTAATTCACCGACTACCTTATTCACTATTTGTTTTAAATTTTCCGTATTGTTTTCGATATATTGTTTTAATTCAGGATTTTCGAGTAACCTACATGTTTCTTTGGCAACATTAGTCCATTTTCCTTGTTGATAAGCTTCGACAATTTCTTGAACTTTTCCTTTAGCTTGGTTATTTTCCATTAATATTCCAAAGATTCGACCAATATCATCTGTAACTTTTACTCCTATTGTTGCTTCCACCGCTTTTGCTGTGAGCTCTACTCCGGCTTTAGCAAGAGTTCCTTTAAGCGCAGGATCTTTTGCCAATTCACTAAATTTTTGAGTGATCTCGGTATAATTGCCAGTTTTTTGAGCATCAATAATTTCGATCAGTTCCTTTGGATGTTTCAACAGAGCTGGTACGATGTCATACAATTCTCCTTTAAGTCCCATCCCTTTGAGAGCAGGAGTTTGCTCAATGGTTGTATTTAACACATTAACAAACAGATCCCTGTTTTCAGAGAAATATTTTTCGATATTTGGGTTGTCTTTAACGTTAGACAGCAACGTTTTAACCATTTCTGGGTAGTTACCTTTTTGAAATTGATTAAAGACTTCTTGTAGTACTACAGGTTTATCTAGTAACAAGGGAAAAATCTTGGTAACCTGAGGTAAATCCGGCTCTTCCGTAGTTCCTGTGGGATAGCAATCAATGAGAATATGGGTTATAGGGTATGGATAAATATATAATCCTCAATAATAGCCGTCAAAATGTCAAATTTTACACTCCCCTTAGATATAGATTCTCTAAAAATAATAGCTCAAACCATTGATACGCAAGGGAATATCATCTTTGACGTAGAAAGCACAAAGAAGGAAACAGCCTGCCATAAGTGCGGACAATTAACAAATAAACGGTATGGTTTTGGCGAAACAATAACAGTACGCCACCTGTCTATCCTAGACACACCGGTATACTTGCGTATACGCGTTGCTCGATATGAATGCCAACATTGTGATGATCATCCGGTTACGTCGGAACAGTATGACTGGTGTGAAAGAAAATCTAAAACAACCAAAGGTCTTGATAAATATATAAACCGCCAACTAATTCATAGTACTATCGAGGATGTCGGTAAAAAAGAACAGATTAGCTCTGAAATCGTAGAGTCTGCTCTTAACAGGAGCGTTAATATGATTGTGGATTGGGCGATGTATACTAATTTGGAAACAATAGGAATTGATGAAATTGCTGTAAAAAAAGGTCACAACGATTATTTAACGATCGTCAGCGTTAAAGACAAATCTGGTGAGTTATCGGTGATCGCCGTCTTGCCGGATAGATTAAAAGAAACCGTAAAAATGTTTTTAGAATCAATACCAGGTCATTTAAAGAAGACCGTAAGATCCATCTGTACCGACATGTATGATGGATTTGTCAAATCTGCAGAAGAGGTATTTGGGAAACGACTTGTTGTTATTGACAGATATCATGTATCAAAGCTTTATAGAGAGCCGCTTGACAGGGTTCGTATTGAAGAAATGAAGCGTCTGAAATCTCTGTTAACTCCAGAGGATTATGCAAAGCTCGAAGGTATGATGTGGGTTGTTCGAAAAAAACACGAGTGCCTTTCTATCCAGGAAAAAGCAATACTGGAATTTATGTACATACATTCACCATTGCTTAAAGAAGTTCACAAAATGGCTATCAAGTTAACTCATATTTTTAATGCGCATCATAATCGTAAAATGGCTCTGACGCAGATAAGCCGATGGATTCAAAGCGTCCAAAATAACAATCTTACTTGTTTTGACGGGTTTATAAAAACACTGGAAAGATATAAAGCAAACATTCTCAATTATTTTAAAAGTAGAAAAAATAGCGGGTTTGTCGAAGGGCTTAATAACAAAATTAAAGTCCTCAAAAGGAGGTGTTACGGAATATCAAAACCCACATCATTTTTTCAAAGATTGTTTCTTGATCTTAGAGGATATAAGGCCTTTGCATAAAACCACAGGAACTACGGAAGAGCCAATAAGATTTGAAGGAGAAAGTAGTTTTTCTGATCCCATGTTTTTGTATCGTCGGATTGTGCATCTTAACGAAGATAATTGTTTGACGCCAGTTACTGATTTATCTTCTGCTTTGGCATCTCATCAATATGCGGTGGGAGGAGATAAACTTGAGGTTATAGATGAACAGGGCAAGAAATTTGCAGCAATGCTTTCGATTAAGGAATATCACGAAATTTCTTCGGAAGCGATAGATGTTTTTTTGCAGTTACCAATTGAAATGATCGCTACAGAGGTTTTTTATTTTGTTAATAAAAAAGAAATAACCTCTGCATTTACAGAGCAAGATAATATACTCAGAGTTAGTGGAGATAGTGATTTAAATAATATAAAGGGCATTACACAAATTATGGATGTGGATGGAGCATTTAAAAGTAAATTTTGTCGTCAACAAATTTCCATTGCTATTATAGGAGATGATGTTGATAGATTAGAAGAAGACATCCATGATGCATCTCAAGAATTATCCAAGATTGGCATAGTACATGTCAGAGAAGATATTAATTTAGAACAAACTTTTTGGGCGCAGTTACCAGGAAATTTTGTTTTCTTGCGGAGAATGACTCCTACTATTTTGCAAAATACGGCAGCGCTTGCCTCGCTACATAATTTTCCTAGTGGTGAACAGTATAATCCATGGGGACGTGCTGTGACCTTGCTTAGAACGGAGAAAAGTACTCCATATTTTATGAATTTACATACCAAGGGTAATAAAGTAAATAACTGTATTTATGGTGCGACTAAAACTGGTAAAACTGTATTGACTAATTTTTTAGTTTCTGAGGCTACAAAATATAATCCAACTATTTTATATTTTGTACATAACAATGATTCACAAATATTTATTGAGGCTCTTGAAGGTCAATGGTGGGAAACTGAGAAATCATTAATCAACCCCTTGTTATATGATGACACCAAAGAGACGCGTACATTTATTTATGAATTTCTAAGAGTTATTTGTAATCATTATGTAAAGCCATTAAACGAGCAAGAAGATTCTTTCTTAAATATATTAATCAATAATATCTTTACTATAAATGTTTCAAACCGTAATTTATCTACAATTTTAAAAGATGCAGATTTTTCTGCTGCTGGTGGAGAATTAATAAAATCTAGATTAGAGATTTTTAATGAAGGTGGATTATTTTATGGTATCTTTGATAAAAGTGAAACAATTAAAGTATCCTCAGAAGCTATTATAGGAGTTAACTTATATAAGTTTAGTGCTCAATATTTTACCAAAGAATTTTGGCCTGAAGATCCAAAATTAGTA